>JACQYM010000196.1 GCA_016208225.1 Deltaproteobacteria bacterium
TACGTGCCATTGACCATGGTTAAAGGTACTGTGTCGGTGGCTGCATAGGAAAAGTTCATGTCGCGTCCCTTCAGCTCATAAGCGCCGTTGTAAAAGCCTTTGTCCGGGCCATGGCAGTCGGTACAGCCGCCCGCGCCCCAGGCCCTGCTGGCCGGGTTGACGTTGTGGTTGACCTTGAACATGACGCCCATGAAATTGAGCTTCAGGGCTGCGCCGGTGACGTTGATCCCGGCGGTGGGCAGGTACGACAACAATGCCTGGCGCTGGGTCTCGATTTCGGCGGCGTTGATCACGCCGTCCGCGCTAAGGGACTCCAGTCCAAACGCTTTATTGGCGTCCCGGATGTGGGACGGATTGACGGCATCCATGCCGCCGATCTGACCGTCGGCGTTGATGTCTAAGGTTGTGTCGTTCTTGTCGCGCCAGAACATGGTGGTCAGGGCGTTGGCCTTGATCAGTTTGCCGCCCTGCCAGGCCAGCGCCAGGTTGTCCTCCATGGTGCGTTCCACATAGAGATTCTCATGATCGGTGAGTCGGCCTGCCTCGTCAGCGCCGGTGCCGTCAACCATGGCGCCGCCGGTGCCCCACTCATAGAGGGAACCGTGGGTCTCGCCGCCTTCAGCAGCGGTGGGGCCCTGGCCCAGCTTGCGCACATGGCAGGTGGAGCACTCGAGGATATCGAGATGGCTGGCGTTGCGGGTGCCGTCAACACCGGTCTGCAGAATCAGGGAGGTCAGGCCCAGGGCCTCGTGGCGTGGGGTCGGGTCAACAGCCCCGTAATTCTCCACGGTGACTGCGGCCGGATCCTTATGGCAATCGCCGCAGTTTTTCATGCTGCTGTCGGTGTTGTTCCACAGCGAGCTGTACGGGGCATTGCCCTTGGCCGGGTCGTGGCCGAGCAGCGAGCTTCCGCCCTGGCCGGTGAGTTTGGTGAGATCATTATAGGTGCGATAGGCGCCGCTGTAGTATGTCTGGTCCTTGCGCTCATGGCAGCCCATGCAGCCCAGGGCGCCGTGGACGTCGGCCTCATAGGGCACGCCCCAGAAGTCGCCGCGTTTCTTCCAGTCCACCTGATGCATGTCCATATGACAGGAGGCGCAGTTTTCAGATACCGTCGGATGCACGTTGAATCCGGCGGCCCCCAGCTTCAGGGCGTTCAATGAAGTGCTGGAGGTGCTGATGCCGACCACGGTCGAATCATAGGCCACGGTGGTGCCGTTGATGGCAGTGCCGAGGCCGGCGCCGGTGACGCGGGAGGCATCGAACTCACCCTTGCGCAGGGATTCCGTTCGCGCTTCCCAGGAGAAACCTTCCATATGGCACATCAGGCAGTCCATCTCCAGTACACCGGTCTGGCTGTAGTCCTGGGTCAGGACCTCGCCTGTCTCGCCGTCATTGTCCTCATCGAACTGATCGATGAAGCTGTTGAAGGCGTTGACGCCGGTGAGGGTGGCGCTGCGCAGTTCCGTCCGCTGGTTGGCCGGATTGGGTACGCAGATGAAGTTGCGCATGCCCCGGCTGCTGTTGTACATGCCGCACTGGGAGAAAGCGGGATCATACTGCTCGGCCTCGGTAAAGGCGCCGGTGGCGGCACTGCAGGGGTCTCCGCCGTTTGATGTATAAACCGTGCTTCCAGGCTGCCCTGCTGCCGGATATGTAACGGTTGCGGTCTCGCAGGTGCCGGCGGAGAGATCGGTGGAGCCGGCTTTGGGCAGATACTCCAGGGCGCCGCCGCCCACGTGGCACTCGGCGCAGTCGCGCATCATGCCGGCCACGGAGAGGTCAACCCCGGCCTTGAAGGCTTCCGGGGTACCGTAATCAAACGGGGCGCTGAAATTTACCGGGTTGACATTCTGGGCCCTGATGGTGCCGGTGGCCTTGACGTAAAGATTGGTGGTGCCGTCTGCCAGGTCCAGCCTGTTGCCGGCATCATTGACCAGATAGTCAACGCCCGCATCATAGGCGCTGTTGCCGTTCGTGTCTTCATAAAAGCCAGGGGAAGCAGGGGTGGCGCCTACGTTCGGGAAAAGTCTCGCCAACTGACGAGAGGAAGGCGGTCACCATTTGCCCGTATGGCCCGGGGACTGCACCCAGGGTTTGCCATTGGCTGCCTCGCTGTTCCAGGTGCCGTTTCTATAGGGGTTCCATCCCATATGCTGGTTGGCGCCGAGCTGGGCATGGTAGGAATGGCGTTCGATGGCCTTGTAGTCGTGGCAGCCGGAGGCGCCGCATGTCTTGCCGGCGCTGTAAGCCGGAGCGGATGCGGGGATTTCCCTGACGCCATCAGCGTTTGTGTCAACTGACATGATGAGGGCGCCGGTGGCGTCCCTTAAGGCAACACCGTCATGGCTGTAAGCCTGGACTTGGGCGCTGGTCAACAGCAGAGCTGTCGTGGTCAATGACGCGACCAGCAATCCACTTTGATACCTTTTTTTCATTTTGAACTCCTTAACGAAAACTTCGTGTTAACTTCTCCATTGTTTCTGTTTTTGCCGGCTGTGCAAACGGCTGGGGAGGCCGTAAATCTCAACATGAACATCCAGGCAAAAATGTACTCCTGTAACACGCTTTGAAAGTTGGGGAACTTTGTCGGGGGTAGGAGCAAACTGTATGCCCCAGGCGAAGAAACTTTGGGTATTTTTATCCAAAAAAAATGAGCGCGTTAAAATATCTCTTTTAATTAACAAGTTACCTGGGGGTAATTTTTTAGCAGTATTGGCGGGTTACTACGGTGTGGTATGGGTGAGCAGGCGGGGGAGAGGACATGCGGTCAAGCTTGATTGGGTGAATGACCCAGAATCTTTGGTTTAGGGTGAATTGCCCAATCCGGGGAGGTGAAGATGACCCGGCGGGAAGCAAGCAGCTGCTCCCTTCCCGCCGCGGGTCAGTGGCGAGGTGTATATTAACGTTGGCTGCGGCCGTGCTGTCCCATATAAAGGTTCATTCTGTAGCGCTTGGCCTCGGCCAGAAAGCGCGCGTATTCCTTAAGGAGAGACTCGCGTTCCTCGCCCGCAGCCTTTGCCAGCTTCTGCCGGTAATCCGCCAGCCGGGGTTCAACCGTGTTCTGCTGATAGAGTTCCAGATCTTTGTCGGCATTGGCAAAAAAACGGTCAATCACCCCGGGGGCATGGCATTGGTTGCAGGCCGCTTTCATA
>JACQYM010000197.1 GCA_016208225.1 Deltaproteobacteria bacterium
TCGGCAACTATGGCCAGGGTTATTTTTACCAGTACGGCGGCATCCACGAGCTTAACGGTGCCATGTACCTGGGGGCCGGCACGGGTTACGGACGTTATGAAATGTATGGCGGCGAGCTCCGGGGAGGGGCCTACAGTGACGACGGGATCGCTCTCGGCGAATGGGGCGGCACCGGCGAATTCCTGCAGAACGGCGGGGTCGTGGAGATTGATGATCTTTTCCTCGCCCGGCAGGAAGGCAGTTCCGGATACTACGAACTCCAGGACGGCAGCCTTACCATCCAACGGGAACAGATCGGCAATAACAGCACCGGCCAGTTCTTGCAGTTCGGCGGCGTCCACACCGTGGGCGAAAACCTCACTATCGGCGTGGAGGAGGCGGGAACCGGCTTCTACAGCCTCTATGATGGGGAACTCGTCACAGCGCACGAGGTGATCGGCGATAACGGCACCGGCTCTTTCGATCAGTTCGGCGGCACCCATACCGTCAACGGCGATCTCATTCTCGGTGGACAGGCCACGGGTGAAGGCAGCTATTACCTGGACAGCGGCATTCTCGAGGTTCATGGCAACGAGTACGTGGGGTTGGCCGGCCATGGCGTCTTTGACCAGTTCGGCCAGAACACCGGCCACACTGTACACGGCAGTCTGTACGTGGACGCCGGAGTGGCCAGCAAGGGGGAATTTTACCTGCGCGGCGGCTCGCTCACGGTGGATGGTTATACCATCGTGGGCAACACGGTTGATGCCTCCGGCGAGTTCAGGCAGGAGGATGGTTCGCAGGTCGTCAGCGGCGGCTACCAGATCTGGGAGGCCCAGTGGGACCCCTCATGGCGGCAGCATGCCGGTCTGGTCCTCGGCCGAAACGGCGGCTCCGGCACATACAACATGACAGGCGGAACACTTGATGTGGCGCATGCGACGATCGTCGGCGCGGACGGAACCGGCACTTTCAACCTGGGCAACGATCCTTCCCGCACCGCCATCCACACCACCGGGGACCTGTATGTCGGCTATGATACGGGAGAGCCGCAGACCCGTACAGGCGAGTACAACCTTTATCAGAACGGCGAACTCCACGTGGTGGGCGGCAATGGCCTGATGGGCTTCACGGTCATCGGCGGCAAGGATTACGGTCCCACAGGGACGGGCGTATTCAACCAGTACGGCGGGTTGCACGCCACGGGCGGCCTTTTCCTCGGCGATACCGCCGGGAGCAGCGGCACCTATAACCTTTATGACGGCGATCTGGAGGTGGGCGCCTGGGAGATCATCGGCGGCGCGGGCACAGGTGTTTTCAACCAGGAGGGCGGCCGTCATACGGTAAGCGGCGATCTTGGCATCAGCAACACCGGTGAATACCGGATGTCCGGCGGAACTCTTGAGGTCGGGGGGAAAATTACCAACAACGGCGTATTTCAACATGAAACCGGCACACTCGCCTTCGGATCGTTTTCCGGCTGCGGCGTTTTTGTCGGAAATCTGACCAACAACAGCGTCGTCGCGCCGGGCAACTCCCCTGGCATGCTCACCGTGACCGGCGACTATACCCAGACCGAATTCGGTACACTTGAGATCGAACTGGCCGGTTATGATGCAGGCGAGTTCGATGTGCTGCGGATCACCGGCGGCAGCGCCTTCCTGGACGGCGCCCTGGCCGTCTATCTGCGGGACGGTTTCGACCCGATCATCGGCAGCGTTTTCCTTTTCCTCACCGCGGAAAACGGGGTCTCCGGCGGTTTTGACATCTATGATCTGCCGGTTTTTAACGGCAAACGGTTCGTGCTTGATTTCAGCGACCCGAACATGGTTTCGCTGGGGGTCGCGGCGGTGCCGCTTCCTCCCGGCGTGTTTCTCCTGGGCGCCGGTCTGACCGGTCTGCTGTTCACGCGGCGGCGGATGAAGTCGGGTGGGATGGCCTGAGTTTTCTTTTCGGCCTGGAAATCCGTGTGCCGGTGCAAATGCAGTGCATGGCCCCCCTATAATCCATCACATAGTGGCGCGATTATAGGGGGTTATGTCCCATTACATTGGCAGTCGGCGCCATGGCCGGTTTTTTACCTGGCCCGCCCGAGGGCAAAAAGGGCAGACAGCGGCCGTCAGAATCATCTGAGCGTGCCATCCCCCTTCCTGCCCTCCCCGCAGACGGGGTGACGGAGAAAAAAGCTTGCGGAGAAACCTGCAGGCTAGTATGTTTTCCCTGTTTTTGTGCGGCACGACCTGCCGGATAAAAATGACCCGTTCCCCCTGTTCGGCAATTTCACCCCTCGGGTACTGTGTGGCGGTTTTTTATGGCCCTGGCGTATGTCCTTATCGTTGACGATGAAGTCCAGTTTGTTGAGGCAATGGTCGAACGTCTGACCATCCGCGACTTTCAGGTTGCCAGTGCCTTGCGCGGGCCGCAGGCCCTGGCGCTGCTGGCGAAAGAGCCGGATATCGAAGTGGTCGTCCTTGATCTTAAAATGCCCGGCATGGACGGTCTGGAAATCCTCAAGGCGATCAAAATAGAGCCCCCCTTCGTGCATGGCATCATGCTGACCGGCTATTCCACGATCGAAACCGTCACCGCCGCCATGAAACTGGGCGCCTTCGACTATCTGCTGAAGCCCTATGACATGGAGAAAATGGTTTCCCTCATCAATGAAGCGGCGGCGCGCAAAAGAAATTTCGATGAACAAATCCGCGAGGCCCGCATGATCCCTTACATCTCCGAACGCGACCGGCAGGAACTGATTGACAGAATCGAGGCAGCCGCCGTCACCTGCAGACGGAGCGAAGTTTAGCGGATTGCTGATTTGGGGTGGCGGAATGCGGATTTAGGAGCCGTTACGAAATAACATGGCCATTTTTTCAATTTCCTTACGGCTCCTTATACCCCTCAAGTGGGTACTGAAAAGAGTGTCGTTCCGTGCATTTTTCTGACATGTTATTTTTTTACAACGGCTTAACATCCGGCGGCATGTCCGCATCCCCTGCCCCCGGCCTCCTCCCTTTTTCATCCCCTTGCGCCGCTTTCCAAGCGCCTTTTGCCTTCCCTTCTTGCCCCCTAATCCCTGATTCCGAATTTTATACCGCCCCGCCGCCGGAGCATCTGGCAACAGCAATGGCCGGATAACAAGGGCAAGTGGTCAACAGACTCTTCGCTCTACTGAATCGGGTAAGAATAGGGCTTGCGAAATCAAAATATATGGGGCATTATTCCATAAATTAATAAGAATATATGGAGTTGCCATGCCTGAATTCATCAACAGAACGGTCTCGCCCGCCGCATTTCTCATGCCCGGCAAGGCGCTGATCATCTACGGGCCGCGCCGGGCCGGCAAAACGACCCTGCTCAAATCGTATCTTGCCTCCTGCGGCCTGCGTTACAGGCTGGAAACAGGGGACGATGTCCGCATTCGCCATCTGCTCGGTTCCGGTGACCTCAAGCAGATTGCCGCCTTTGCCGAAGGCTTCGACCTGGTGGCCATTGACGAGGCGCAACAGATTCCGAACATCGGCATGGGGCTGAAGATTCTGGTCGACCATCTCCCCGGCCTGCGGGTCATTGCCACCGGTTCCTCATCTTTTGACCTGGCCGGTGCGATTGGCGAACCGCTGACCGGCCGCAAACGAACCATAACACTTTTCCCCATCAGCCAGATGGAATTGAAGCAGCAGTTCAACAGTTACGACCTGCGCGGGCGGCTGGAGGAATATCTGGTCTACGGCTCCTATCCGGAAATCGTCATGACCGAGGGGAGGAAGGAAAAGATCGAACTGCTGGAGGAACTGGCCGGTTCCTATCTGCTGAAAGACGTGCTGGCCCTGGAACGCATCCGCTCCTCACGCACCCTGCTGAACCTCCTGAAGCTCATCGCCTTTCAGGTGGGAAGCGAAGTGTCGCTCAATGAGCTGGCCACCCAAGTCAAACTGGATGTGAAGACGGTCGGCCGCTATCTGGATATCCTGGAAAAGGCTTTCGTCCTGATCCGCGTGGGGGGCTTCAGCCGCAACCTGCGCAACGAGGTAACCAGCAAGGCCAAATACTACTTCCTGGACAACGGCGTGCGCAATGCCGTCATCGGTCAGTACAACCTGCTCGATTCCAGGAATGACATCGGCGCCCTATGGGAAAACTTCGTGGTGGCTGAACGGCTGAAAAAAAGAGCCTACACCGGTATATACGGCACCTTCCACTTCTGGCGCACCTACGACGGTAAAGAAATCGACTATGTCGAAGAGCGCGACGGCGGGCTGTTCGGCTTCGAGTGCAAGTGGCCAGTCAACCAACGGGTCAAGCCGCCGGCGAAATGGCTGGAGTCCTATCCCGGAGCGGCCTTTGAATCGGTGACACCGGATAACTATCTTGATTTTGTGGGGTAACATCAGCAAATGCTCCGGATAACACAGACAGCCGGTTAAAATATCTTGAGCATTTTTACGGGTCGCAACAGTCCGATATGCCGGACAAGCAGGTCGTTTGGGTAACGATCGAGCAGATTGACCGTGAAAAAATAAGTCCCGCCCGCGACACGACAGCGTCTATAGTCCGGCATAGCCCCCCTCCCCCCCATGATGCCGATTCCGCGAACGCGTAGAACACGTAGGGCGTAATAAGCAAAGCGCATTACGCCAGACAAAGCGCATTCCCAAAGACAGCCCACACAAGGCAGATATTTCACGGGATACCCGTTTTGTCAACCGATGGCACGGCAACCAACAACAAGGAAAGCAATGCCTTCCGGGTGCCACGCAGCCGGCGTATGCACAATTCGGCGCAATACGCTCCGCTATTGCGCCCTACAGGGCTATGTCATGAAAGCGGCAGCACGGCGAAAGGCGATCGACAACGGCCCCCTGTTCCTTCTGCCGTGTTGGAAAAAATGCATAAAGGACAGAAAAACCAAAACCCTCATTGGGGAATTTTGCAAGAAAAAACCTGCGGAGAGTCGGCTGCTCACAGCAAGTTTCTAAACCTGCTGGCCACGGTATTCCGTTCGAAGACCTGAATTTCCGGCGGCATCTGCCTGCTTCCTGTCCGAGGTGACAAACAGGTCCGCCTTCCACTCCAGGGCACAGGCAACATGCAGGGCGTCCGTGGCGCTCTGTCAAGCCCCAATCCGTGGCCGAAGGACAGGCGGCAATCGCCACGCAAGCCATCACTATCATCATTGAAAATTCGTATTGATGTTACGAATTTTCAATGATAATATCGAGGCATGATGATCCAGCGCTCCAGCCCTGGCATGAAAACCTGAGCAAACGCCAGGTAAAGGCGCCCAAAATTTATTTCCGCGACTCAGGACTTCTCCATACCCTTCTTGATATACAGGATATGCATACCCTCATGGGAAATCCCCGCCTGGGCGCCTCAACCCTTCTTGATATACAGGATATGCATACCCTCATGGGAAATCCCCGCCTGGGCGCCTCATGGGAAGGATTTGCCATGGAGCAGGTACTGCAGTTAACAAGACCAGCAGAATCTTATTTCTGGGCCACCCACAGCGGTGCTGAACTAGATCTGTTCTTTATCAAAAACGGCAAGCGGATCGGCGTAGAATTCAAGTTCAACGAAGCTCCCAAGATCAGCAAATCAATGCGTGTCGCCCTGCACGACCTCTCGCTCTCTCATCTCTGGGTTGTATATCCAGGCAGGCATTCCTATCCGGTCGCCGAGGATATAACTGTTCTTCCCCTGGAAAATTCTTCTGAAATAATAAAAGCATAACAGGTTGCATAGCAGCCGTTCGCCGCTCACCGCAAACGCCAGGGGACCGCAAGCAGGCAGGCCTCCCACACGCGGCGCCGGGACATGTCCCGGCCCATGCTCAGAGTCTGCCGCCAGGCGGCCAGCGATCCGGTGGCCTGGGCGTCGTTGAGATAATGGACATGCCAGCCGGCCCGGCGGGCGCGCCGGCACAAGTCGATGGGCCAGGAAAGGGGGAGATGCGGATGAATGCCGCCGATGTCATCGAGCAGCAGGCGGCTTATGGTGATGCCGGGGCCGACATACCAGTCCGCCTCGCCGCCGGCGTATTCATGCCAGCCGGTCGCCGGCCGGCCGGGGGGATATTGCGTGGCAAAAAACAGGGAAAAAAAGGAAGGGAAGGTCCTGGCCGTCTGTTGGATCGCGCCCCGCTCATCCCGCATTTTCGGGCCGGCCACCCCGGCGTCCGGCGTCTCATCGAGAAAATCCACAAGGCTCAGCAGGCAGCCGGCGGACACTACGCTAGTGCTGTCCCATACGGAAAAATAACGGCCCGTGGAGCGGGCAATCACCTCATTGATGGTGGGGTTCAGAAACCGGTCGGGAGCTTGCTCCACAACGGTAAGGTCAGGATACTCGGCGGCCAGGGCGACAGCTTGCTCTTGCCCGCCGCTGGTGATGACAAAAACCTCCAGGCCGACCGGACCCGCTGTTTCATCCACGCTGCGCAGAAACCGGCGCACGGTCTCCAGGGGACCCGCGCCGGCCACGCAGATGGTCAGGTCAGGAAGCGGCTCCGCCACCGTTCGTCATGGTCTCCGCCAGTTTGCTTCTGACCGAGGGGAAGAGGTTCAGGTCCGTGTGCGGCAGGAACAGGGCGGCCATGTAATGGTGCATGAAATCGGGATTTTCGCTCAGCTCCATGTTGGTGATGAGCCGGCTCACCTCGCTGCGCTGCCGGAAACGCTTGTGATCGTCCAGGCTGATCTGGGCCCCGAGCAGCGAGGCATTGCCCAGATAATAGAATTTCTCCCGGGCAAGATCAGGCAGCAGGCCGATGCTGATCGCCCTTTCCAGATCGAGATAGGCCCCGAAATTGCCGGCCAGGATGATGCGGTCAAGGTCATTGAAGGTCATGCCGACGGATTCGAGCAGGGTCTGGTAGCCGGCATACATGGCGCCCTTGGCCCGGATCATGTTGTCGATGTCAACCTCGGTGATGACGATGTCCTCGCGGATCATCGAATCCTTGGCCCAGGCCAGCACGTACTCGTAGCCGTCACGGCCGTCCCGGATGCGGGGATGATTGAGGCTGCGGTTGAATTTCCCCTGCTGGTCGATCACCCCCGCCTCCAGCAGTTCGGAGACAATGCTGATCAGGCCCGAGCCGCAGATGCCGCGCGGCTTGGTGCGGTCAATGGTGACGATCATCGGATCATAGGTTTCCGGGTGGATGTGGAAATTCTCGATGGCGCCGCTGCTGGCCCGCATGCCGTATCTGATGCCGCCGCCCTCAAAGGCGGGTCCCGCCGAACAGGCGGTGCACATCATCCAGTCCTGGTTGCCCACCACGATCTCGCCGTTGGTGCCGATATCGATGAAGAGCGTCAGCGCCGGACTCTTGTGCATCTGGCAGGCGTGGACCCCGGCGACAATATCGCCGCCCACATAGCTGGCAACGGAGGGGTAGAGAAAAAGGCGGACCGACGGATGGGCCATGACGCCGAGGGAGGCGGCCCTGGTCAACGGGAACTGGCTGCAGGCCGGCACATAGGGGGACTCGCGTACGAATTTCGGATCAATGCCGAGCAGCAGGTGCGACATGACCGTATTGCCGGCCGCCATGATATAACTGATGTCGCTGGGGCTGATCATGACGCTCTTGCACACCGACTCGATAATTTCATTGATGTTATGCACCACCGTTTCCTGCAGGGTGCGCAGACCGCCGGGCCGCTGGGAGTAAATGATGCGGGAAATGACGTCCTCGCCGTAGCGGATCTGGCCGTTATAGACCGAGGATTCGGCCAGCACCTTGCCGGAATTGAGGTCCATCAGAATACCGCTCACCGTGGTGGTGCCGATATCAACGGCCAGGCCGTACAGGCGGTCCGTGGTATTGCCCGGCTCAATGGCGATGATCCTGTCCGGCTCCTCTTCCCGCTTGCCGCGCAGCATGATGGCTGTCACCTCCCAGTTGGCCTCCCGCAGGGTAAAGGGCAGCTCGCGGAGCATCTCCGGATGGTCGTAGGTCGGCTCCTTGCAGTCATGGCATCCTTTGCGGATGCCCCGCAGCAGACGCTGCAGATCAGGCACGTTATCGTCCAGGCTCGGCGGATTGAGTTTCAAGAACCGTTTCTCCACCGGCGGGTCAACATCCCATTTGCCGATGAGCGACTCCAGGGAGCGGGCGGAGATGGCCCTGGTTGTTTTCGGCTTGCGCTTCAGGGAGCGGCCGTCCTTGCCCATGGCATCGGACACCTCGACCACCAGATCGGAAACCACGGCCGCCTGGCAGGCCAGCCTCATCCCCTGCGCATATTCTTCCGCTTTCAGATGCTGGGCCCGGCCGGAGGCGACCGTCCCTTCCCTGATTTTCACCTTGCATTTGCCGCAGACCCCCTCGCCGCCGCAGAAGGCGTGGATATAAACGCCGGCAGTGGCCGCCGCGGTCAACAGATTTTCGCCGTCATCAACGGTGATGGTGGTTTTGTCCGGCAGAAATGTAATTTTTTTACTCATAATATGTGGCTCAAGGCTGATGGCTTGTGGCTCATGGCTGATGACTTTTTCTCCTCACTTCTCACTCCTCACTCCTCACTAAATCGCAATCCGCAATCCGCAATCCGCAATCCGCAATCCGCAA
>JACQYM010000054.1 GCA_016208225.1 Deltaproteobacteria bacterium
GACGGCGCGGGCGCCTGCCTCATCCGGGCCTTTGCAGGCAACCAGGCCGAGAAGGGCGGCCAGGAAAAGAGCAGTGACAATGCATCGGGTGAATTTATTCTTCATGGATAATTCCTCGTTCATCTGTTTTTTCTCCGGGGAGGTCGAGTCCGGCAAGCCTTTTGACTTCCACGAACGCGGTTTGATAGGTGCGCAGGCTGTCGAGATGGCTGACCGTGACCTCAAAAAGGGTTTTCTGGGCATCAAGCACCTCCAGGTAATTGAATTTCCCCTGCCGGTAGCCTTCCTGGACCGAGGCAAAGGCATTTTTCGCGGCGGGCAGCACCTCTTTTTCAAGGACATCAGCCTCGGCCGCCGCGGAAACCAGCTGCTGATAGGACTGGTTCAGCTGCGCCTGCATCCGGATGCGGGCCGCGGCCAGCTCTTTTCTGGCGCTGTTTACCTGATGGCCGGCCTCGCCGATATTGCCGTCATTGCGGTCGAAAATCTGGAGAGGCATGGAAATGGCGGCGACAAAGGCATGATCATTGGTCTCCTGGTAATTGCGGACGCCGCCGCTGACCGTAATGTCAGGCACCTTGCCGGCCCGGGCCAGCTCCAGAGCCGCTTCCCGCTGTTTTACCTGGGCGGCGAGCCTGGCCAGGTCAGGATGGGTGAGAAGGCGGGATGTGAGATCCTCCAGGCTGGGCAGGGCCCTGTCAGCATCGTGCAGCGCGCCGGCGGCCGCGGTAAAGAGCGGGGCATCGTTTCCCCACAGGGAGGAAAGATTGCGGCGGTTGACCGCCAGTTCCCGCTCGCTCTTTTCAAGAAAGATCCGGCTGTTGGTCAGCGCTACCCTGGCCTTGGTCGACTCGATGGGTGATACCTTGCCTGCTTCCACCCTGGCGTTTACCGTCTGCAGGACCTGCTCGGACAGAGAGAGCTGTTCCCTGGCCTGTTCGACCCGCTGCTGGCTGACAAGGATTTCAATAAACGCCATGTTGGTGGCGGTGACCAGGTCAAGCCATTTCTGCTGATACTGCCAGCCGGTTTCTTCTTTGGCCAGGGCGGCCAACTGCTGCCGTTTTTGCCGTTTGCCGCCCAGTTCGATCAATTGATTCAGGGAAACGGTGGTTTCCGCCCCGTCTACCCCGGTTCTGTCGTCCCGGCCGCCGAAATTTTCCATTTCCACGCCGAGTTCAGGATTGGGCAGTTTGCCGGACTGGACGACAGCTTCCTTGCCGGCCTTGATCTGCAAGGCGGCAGCCATGAGTTCCTGGTTGTGTTGCAGGGCATAACCCACCGCCTGCTCGATGGTCAGCGGGCCGGCAGGCTCCTGAAAGGCGGCAGCGGCCCCTTGCTCATCGCTAATCAACCGGCGACTGTTGTTCACGTTCGGGTTTCCGGCTTCATCAACGGTGGCTTGCGCCGCCGGGGAGCAGAAGGCCCCGGCCGGAAGAAAGGCCAGCGTCAGGGCGAGGGCCGCCATCGCTATCCGTGCATGGTGCATAAAAAATCTCCGTCAGTGCTGAATGGAAAGAACTTCGTTTCGACCCAGCTGTTCAAGGTGAAGGTGGATGGGGAAAGGTGGAGCAGGTGCTAACAATTTATATGATTCAATTGTGCACGGTCAACCGAATGATGCAGGCAGAACGAATGACGAGAACGGCGCGCAGAAGCGCCGGGATTTCAACAGAGCAGACGGGTCGTGCGGAGAGAGACGAAGGAGATCGTGGGCAGCGGGGAAAGAGTGGCGGTATATTTCAGCCCGGTACCGGCTGGGGCGGTAAGGGGCGATTGGGCAAAGGGCGTCTGCAGCGGCAGGGGAAAGACAAGGGTGCCATCACCGGCCGGTGCCGTCCCACGGGGAACACAGGACAAGGAGAGCGGAACATGTACGCAGGCGATCAGGTGAAAGCCGGCCTCGGCCCGGGCTGCATGGAAGCCGCAATGGCTGGAGGAGTCATGCCGGCCTGCAACATCAGAAACGGCAGGATTTTCAGCAATGACATGGCTGTCATGCATGCCGTCCTCATGCAGGCACCAGACAAGATTGCCCGCCGCGGCGTCCTCATGCAGGCACCAGACAAGATTGCCCGCCGCTGCATGCCCGGCGGCAAACAGACATGCAATCAGAAGCGTTGTCAGAAAATATCGTATCCGGCTGTTCTTTCTCATCATGCTCGGAATCATCAGTTGAAGTCAGGAATCGGAAGTCTCCTGCTGCCGGGCTCTGGTCCGAATTCGCAGAAAAGGCCCTTGTTGCTCATGGTACGTAACAGGCAGCATACCAGAAAAGACTCTTCCCCGACATTTTTGTTCCTGGTTATTTTTTGTAAAAAGTAATGCGGACAAGTTTTTATGGTAGGTCGGGTTAGGCGGCTTTATCGCCGTAACCCGACAATTCCGAGGAGAGGTCATGCGATGCCGGCATTCATTCCGGGAGGTTTTTTCTTCATGAAACGGATTTATCAAGGTATGCCCCTGATGTCGCGTTACGGCAAAAAACGCCTAACGCGACCTACGTTCTGCGCCTTCATAAACAGGCCTCGCCGTGGATTCAGGCGGGCGGAACCAGCGCGAGATGCAGTGTCTCGCCTGAGAAGGTGACGCGCAGGCGGGGATGGTGCAGGGTCTGGAAAAGGGGCCGGCCGAAATAGAAAAGCTCCTGCTGCAGGTTGAGCCGCAGTTTTTCCACCATCGCGGCGCGCAGCAGCAGATCAGCCCGCATGATTGCGGTTAAATCCTGCAGCGCGGCCGCCGGCGGTGCCGGCGCGGAGAGGCTTTGCAGCCGGAGCATTGCTTTGCCGTACGGACATTTTTCTTCATGGCTGAGGATCTGCTCCCGGATGGGGTCACGGCTGTCGATCAGATCAAAACGGCATAAACAATCCCTGCCGCTGACCTCCTTGATTGCCGACGTGTCCCAGCATTGCAGCAGTCGGCATTCCATCGGCCGTTCGGCATGGATGAGGCAGGAAAAAAGGGCGCTGTCATAAAAGAGACATTCCCAGCTCGCCCCCTTGCCGGCAATCTTGATCATTTCGTGGGCCGCCGGTTCAACCTTCTCCCGGAAAGGATTGAAGGCGGGTTCTCCCTTTCTGATGGTCACCAGGCAGGGCAGGGATACGATGCCCCGGCGCACCAGGGCCAGATCTTCTCCGTGCAGGATCGGACCGCCTTTCCGGCAGCATGTCCCGCATCTTTGGCATTGTCGTTGTGGCTTCATCATCGGAATAATATAAATTATTCCTGGAATTTTCCAACCGGTTGTTTTATTTTGCAGTACATTTGATGGCCTCGTAAGAAGCAGGGGGATCGGATCAGCGGCTATCCCGTTGATTTACCGTCACCTGCTGCTGATGTGCGAGACTCATACGGTATCGTCACATGCGGAAGGGGCATGCGCTGCTATGAAATACAGCACCAAATCGCGGGAAGAGCTGGCTGAAGAGGTGGACGCGTTACGCGGGAGAATTGCCGAACTCGAGGCCGATCCTGGTCCCGGCAGCAACAGCCTGGACAGGTATCTTGACCCTTATCGCCTCTGGCAGGAAACGTTTAATGTTCTTGACGATCTGATCTATATCATTGATCGAGAGTTTAAAATCGTCCGGGCCAACAGATCAACCTGCGAGAATCTGGCGACCGGCGAATTAGCGGGCAAGAAATGTTTCCAGCTCTTCCATCAACTCAACAACCCGGCAAACCACTGTCCCGCCTGCAAAGTCTTTCATTCCGGCAAACCTTATCATATGGAACGGCAGGAACCGCTGCTGGACCACAGATGGTTCTCCATCTCGGCATACCCCATCAAAGATGATCATGGTTTTGTCTGGCAGTGCCTGGTCATCTATCGTGACATCACGGACTGCAAGCAGATGATGGATAAGCTCAACGAGAGCGAAATCAAGGATGATCTGACCGGGCTCATCAACCGCCGCCATTTTATCGATGTGCTGGCGCGTGAATTCAGACTTGCCGCCCGCCGCGGCAGCGGACTTGTTTTCATGATCGTTACCATTGATAAATTCAAGGATATCAATGAGTCATGCGGGAGAAAATTCGGAGACTATGTGTTACGTGAAATTTCCGATCTGCTGGTTGACAATCTCAGGAACACGGATATCTGCGGCCGCATCGGGGCCGATGAGTTCGGGGTGCTGCTGCCTGATGCCGACGCCGCGGAGGGGGAAATGATCGCCCGCAATATTCATTCCCTGTTGAGCCGGTTTGTTTTTGACAGCGGCGAAATCGGCCGTCAGGTTTCCATCAGTGTCGGACTGGCGGCCAACAACATGAACAATCTGAAAAATCATGAGGAGTTTTTCTCCCTGGCTGACAAGGCGGTGAATGCCGCGAAAAAAGAGGGGGGCAACCGGGTGAGGGTGCTCAATGAAAACGATCGGCAGCAGGAGCAGCTTGCCCGCCTGCCCGGCGTTTAGGGGCCGTTACGAAATAACATCTGCCTTCTTACCATTTCGTTACGGCCCTTTATACCCCTCAAGGGGGTACTGAAAAGAGTGCCGTTTTGACCAGCCGGATGAGCCCCTTGCAAAATGAGTCAACCGTTCATTCCTGGAATCAACAGCCATGACCTGAACGACGTCATTCCGGCAGTGTGTTGAGCCGGAATCCAGTTTTCCGGCGTGACAACAAGAGACTGGATGCCGGATAAAAACCCCTCAAGAGACTGGATGCCGGATAAAAACCCCTCCGGCATGACGAAAAAGATAAATCCCGCATTTTGCAAGAGGCTCGGATGAGGACATTATTTTGTTACAACGGCTTAGGGGCCTCCACTGTGATCCCCGAGTGCTGTGGGGGGAAATAGACTTTTGTACGAGTTCATCGGCAGCGCGATGTTGCAGTTGTTTTGTTACAACGGCTTACCGCGCTAATTTTGTCGCCTGATTCAGCTGGTAGAAAAATTCATCGATAATTTTTTCCATGTTTTCCTGGAAAGAGGGGACTTCCGGCAGTTCCTGGTTCTGATCAATGAAATCCTGCACATTGAACGTGAAATTTTCCGGCAGTATCGAACGGATGCCGATGCTTTCCACCAGAAAGTTGGCCAGGGTGACGACCCTGACGTTGATCTGTTCGGCTTCCTTGCCATGCTGCGTGTGATGGAAGCCGACGGGAATGGTGACGTCGTCGGGCAGTCCCCACTTCTGCAGCAGGGCCATGCCGACTTTGGCATGATCGGTGTCAAGCAGGCACTGCTCCAGCTCGATGAGAGAGCTGAATTTCCTGCCCGGCTGTTTGTTGTTTGAAATCGCCAGCTGCAGCGGCCTGTTCAGGATGACCTTGCCGATATCGTGCAGCAGGGAGGCGGTGTAGATGCTGCCGAACTCTTTGATCTTCGCATACTTGGCAATGATCGTGGACAAAATGGCGGTGGCGTGGGAGTGGTGCCATAACGAACCCGGATCAAGGTTGTAGGCCTGCTGGGGGGATTTCATCAAGCCGGCGGAGGCCCCGGTGATGGCAATAATTTTCACCGTTTCGAGCCCGAGGCGAAGGATGATATCCTTGACGGATTTGATTTCCCGCATATGACCGTAGTATGCCGAGTTTGCCAGCCGCAGCATGTTGGCCGTCAGGTTCGGGTCCATTTCAATCCGGTGCGCCATTTCAGGAATGCTGCACTGGGTGTCATGGGCCATCTGCAGGACCTCCAGGGCGATATCCGGCCGGGGAATCAATCTGTCGACATCTTTAATGTATTTTTTTTCCGTTCCCATATCCTGTTGCCGTAAATTATATGTTGCGCGTGTGGGGTTACCGTCCAATCGACTGTGGCGAATCCGTCACAGCCGGACAACAATTCTCCCTTTTGTCTTCCCTTGCAGCATGCTCTCTATTTCGTCATTGAGACGGGATAAATCAACGATGCGGGCGAGCTTGTCAAGCTGGTCGATTTTCCATTCAACAGCGAGTTTTTTCCATACCTTTACCCGGACCTCATGGCTGCAGCTGGCCGAGTCGATGCCGCTTAAGGTGACGCCCCGGAGGATGAAGGGATAAACAGAGGTGTTGAGCTGCGGTGACGCCACATTGCCGCAGCAGGTGACAATGCCGCCATACCGGGTTGATTTGATTGCCGTGGTCAGGATATCGCCGCCGACCGTATCGATGACCGCCGCCCATTTTTCGCGCAACAGCATCCTGCCGGTGGTGTCCGTGGCCTCCTGGCGCGACAGGATGGCAGAGGCGCCAAGCTGGGCGAGCATATCATGTTCCTCGGGTTTGCCGGTTACCGCTGTCACCTGGAAACCCAGTTTGGCCAGGATGGCCACGGAAACGCTGCCGACGCCGCCCGTGGCCCCGCTGACCAGGATTTTGCCGTCACCGGGCTTGACGCCGTGTTCAACAATTTTCAG
>JACQYM010000055.1 GCA_016208225.1 Deltaproteobacteria bacterium
CAAAGCCTTTCGCATCGAAAAGGACCTGGTGGTTGACCGCAGCAGTCTCGATCAGATCATCCAGGCCGGCGGCTATGTGTCCGTCAACACCGGCGGCGCCCCGGACGCCAATGTCATTCCCATTGCCCAGAAAACCGCCGAACAGGCCATGGACGCAGCTGCCTGCATCGGCTGCGGCGCCTGCGTGGCCGCCTGCCCCAATGCCTCCGCCATGCTCTTTGCCAGCGCCAAGATTTCCCAGCTGGCGCTGCTGCCCCAGGGCCATCCCGAGCGCCGGGAACGGGCCCTCAACATGGTCGGCAAAATGGATGAACTGGGCTTCGGCAACTGCGGCAATGAACGGGAATGCGAGGCGGTCTGTCCCAAGAGTATTTCCATCCGCCATATTGCCAGGCTGAACAGAGAATTCATGAAAGCAGCGCTGCTGTCGGACTAGCCGGCCGCGATTTCACTGGAGCAAATGATGAAGTGCAGTTTCTTCGATTCCCTGGTCCGGACCTGCGCCCTGCTGGCTCTGTTCCTCACCTGTTGCCGTTCCGCCGCTGCCATGGATACCTATATCTTTGCCGGGGGACCGGCCGGCGGCACCTTCCAGTTCATGGCGGCAGGAATTTCCACCTATGAGCCTGTAAAAAACATCAGCGATTTCAAGGTATCGGCAAAAGCGTCCGCCGGATCGGTGGAAAATCTGCGCAAGGTTGACGCGGGCAGTTATGCCATGGCCGTTGTCTATTCCGGCGAGTTGTATATGGGAAGAAACGGTCTGCTGCAGGACGATCCGACCAGATATGAAAATGTTCTTGCCGTCAGCTATTTCTATGGCGCCCCGGCCCAGCTCATTGTCCGCAAGAATTCGGGAATT
The DNA here is from genome assembly GCA_016208225.1 of Deltaproteobacteria bacterium. Lineage (GTDB taxonomy): Bacteria > Desulfobacterota > Desulfobulbia > Desulfobulbales > SURF-16 > SURF-16. Next base: position 863 of record JACQYM010000055.1, read on the forward strand.
ACGGATATCAGCCAGCTTGCCGGCCTCAAGACGGGCGTGGGCAATGAAGGATCCGGCGCCTATGCCAACTGTGAACGTCTCTTTGCCCACCTCGGCATCTGGGACAAGGTGCAAAAAAATCCGATGGGCTATAACGATGCAGCAATGGCTTTCGGCAACAATCAGCTTGATGCGTTCTGGCTCTTTGTCGGCTACCCGAGCGGCGCGGCCCTCATGGCTGCCCGGGAATCCGATATAGAACTCCTTGATCTCTACAGTGCGGCAGAAGAGAGCGGCTTTTTCAAAAAATATCCGTTTTTCTCCAAGGTGGTCATTCCGGCAGGAACTTACCGGGGAGTGGATCGGGATGTTGAATCCTACCAGGACTCAGCCCTGTGGGTTGCCAACAAAGATGTGCCGGAAGAAGTTGTTTACACGCTGCTTTCCCTGATCTATACCAATGAAGGTCTGGCCTATATGCGCGCCTTGAAAAAAACAGCAGAGTCAATGTGCGTCAGGGACGGCATCAAAGGAGTTGTCACCCCCCTGCATCCCGGCGCCATCCGGTTCTGGAAAGAAAAAGGACTCCTGTAACCATCCCCGCCCGCTGCTCCACCCCGCTCTTTCCCCAACCCGCAGGAATCATACCGAAAACGTCATTTTTTCGCCAGGCCTTTCCATTCGGATCAGGCCGCGTCCTAACATTCTCCTAACAAAATTCTAACAGACATACGGAGAAAAATAATATACAATTAATCAAAAATGAATTATAGCATGCCCGGTCGGGAATAGAGCCCCTTATGCCTGATGGGCTTTCTTCTCGGGAATGCGGTTAGCACTCTGTTTTTAGAATATAAAGGAGGAAAAGAGAATGGAAGCAAATGCAAATCCTTTATATGCCAATGAGGCGGAGAAAAGACTCCATGCCAATGCCATCAATCAGCTCTGCCAGGAATTATCCAAATCCGCTGAAAACATCCGGCCGATTTATGAACAGGTTCTTTCAGAGCTGAAAAGGGAAGCAAAAATCAAAGATTACCTCTCCATCCTCGTCGCCCGCACCATCCGTGAATCCGCTAAAGGAAACGCGGACACCCGGGCATAGGAATAGCTCGCAGGCGGCACATTGCATTTTCCCGTTTTTTGTTAAAGTCTTCCAGAGGTTTGAGATATCACCATGGCACACGTCGAGGCCGTCTGTACCAGCGAAAAAAAAGGCCAGGTCAAAAGAGAGCGGACGCACGTCCTGCTGAAAACCGATTGGGGCATGGAGAATGATGCCCATGCCGGCGACTGGCACCGACAGATTTCCCTGCTTGCCGGCGAATCCATCGACAATGTCAAAGAGATTCTGCCTTCACTCAAGCACGGGGCCTTTGCCGAAAACATCATCACCCGCGGTCTCGATCTCACATCCCTGAAGATCGGCGACCGCCTGCGGATCGGCGACGAAGTAATTCTCGAAATCACCCAGATCGGCAAGGAATGCCACAATAAAAGCTGCGTCATCAAGAAGGCCACCGGCGACTGCATCATGCCGCGCGAAGGGTTGTTTGCCAAGGTAATCCGGGGCGGCGAAGTGCGGACCGGTGATCCCCTGGCGATTGATTCTTCCCCGCATCCCTGATACATCCGCAACCATAATCCCGCCACGCCTTATTCCACGTTGCAAACCAGCTGACGCCCTCAGCACATTCCCGCCCCGCCTGCGTTTCCCCTGCCCTCTTTCCGCCCAAAAAAGGCATTGCCGCCGCCCCCTGCTCCTCCATCCGTAACGTATCGACATTATTACCTGACCAACAACCCCATCTGCCGCTAATCAATTTTTAATTTTCCGCTAACCGAAATCTATCCGCCTCCTTATCGGAAGTTCATATTTTCCTTTTATACAGTGTGTCAGGCAAGCAAACAGAAAATCAACGCCATGAACCATAGGAAAACTTATCGAGAAAGGAGGTGTCGTCAACCGCCAGGTAAAACGCAGAGGGTGTGTGAGGTTCCAACGTGCAAGAATCATCATCAATCAAAGGAGAAAAAAAATGAAGAAGTACCTGAAAACAATTGCCTTGACTGCAACATTCATTGTGCCGTTCATGACCGCTGTTTCAGCGGAAGCGAAAAATTCGGTTTCGCAGGAGAAACATGAAAAAGAACAGCCCGCAAAACGGGGCGACCTGAAGAAAGGCGAATGGCTGGCCGGCGATTTTCATCAGCATACATTATATACGGACGGATCAACGACATTTGATTTCGTCATGTCGAAAAACAACGAATTCGGCCTTGACTGGTGGGCCAACTCCGAGCATGGCGGCGCCCGCAACCGCGACGGCGAGGGCGTGAGCTGGCTCGATACGACAAAATATCCCGTCAACCCGATCCTGGGCGATTTTCCGGAAAAAGGCTACATGTACCGCTGGCAGTCCCTGCGCGATTTCGTCTTCCCGGACATCCTGGACAACCGGGCGCTCTACCCCGACAAAAAGATCGCTTCCGGGGTGGAATGGAACGTGCCGGGCCATGAGCATTGCAGTTCCGGCATCGTGGCCGAGGACGGCAGCGCCATCAGCGCCTGGGAGTATATGTTCGACGCCTCTGACGACGACACCAGCCGGGATGGCGAAGTGACCCCCTATGGCGTGCTTTCCAAACAGAACGGCAAAGATTACCAATGGGTGGACGGCAGCAAGATCATCACCAAAAAAACCGTGGAAGAGCAGCACGCCGATGCCGTGGCCGGCTGCGGCTGGATGCAGGAGCAGCTTGACGCGGGCAACATCGAGGCGGGCTGGGTTGTTTTCGCCCATATCGAGCGCAATGGCGCCTGGAGCACCGGCGGCTATGACGTCAACAATTTCCGCGACTTCAACAATGCCGGTCCGGACGTCTGCTTCGGCTTTGAAGGGGCGCCCGGCCATCAGACCAATCCCTCCAGGGGCGGCTTCAGCACCACCAAGGCTTTCGGCGGCACTTACGGCGGCACGGGATTTTACACGGCAACCGTCGGCGGCCTGTGGGATGCTCTGCTGGGTGAAGGACGTCACTGGTACAACTTCGCCAGTTCGGACTACCATTACCATTACACCATGGGCGGGGATGACTTTTTCCCCGGTGAATACCAGAAGACCTGGACCAATGCGAAGGATGGAAACAGGGACGGCGATATCTCCCTTGATGAGATCGCTGCCGGACTGCGCTCCGGTAATTCATTCCATGTCATGGGCGATCTGATCAATGCCCTGGAATTCAGCGCCAGACACCGTTCACAGAAGGCGGACATGGGAGCGGATCTCGTGCTCAACAAGCGACTTTCCAAAAAGGAGCCGGTGGTCATCAAAATCAAGTTCAAGAGCCCGGATGTGAACAACAACGGCGACACCCCGGTTGTTGACCACATCGACCTGATCGCCGGCGAGATCACCGGCCTGATTTCCCCGGACAGCCCTGATTATACCAAGGCGACCAACGAGACCACCAAGGTAATTGCCACCTTCACCGCCGATGACTGGGAAGTGGATGAGGACGGCTTCAACGTCATCACCTACCGCATCAATGATCTCGGCAGCAGCATGTACTATCGCCTGCGCGGCACCAACCAGGCGGTGAACACCCCGTTTGAGACCGACGAGATGGGCAATCCGCTGGCCGACTCGCTGGCCACCGCCAATCTCGGCGTTGACGAGGCCGTGGAAGCCTGGAAAGATCTCTGGTTCTATTCAAACCCGATCTTTGTAAGGGTGGAAAGATAGTCAACCGGCTTTTTTGCAGTATTTGATTATAAGGGACAAAGGGACGAATATCTCCCTTTGTCCCTTTTTTTGTTTCCATGCCCGTGTCCTACGGTTTGGTCCCTGTAGGGGCAAACCCCTGTGGTTGCCCGATCAGACGAGAATGTAACGCCGCAGGGGGGACGAGAAGGACAATGACCCGCCCCGTATTGGGAGGTTGCAGGGGCGGGTTCAAAACCCGCCCTTTTTAGGAACAACGAAGAAGGAAAGGGTACCCACAAGGGGTACCCCTACACCCACATCTCTGCAAACGGTTGTAGGGGCGGGCTCCAAACCCGCCCTTTTCAGGAACAACGAACAAGAAAAGGCTACCCACAAGGAGTACCCCTACACCCACATCCGCAAACGTTTGTAGGGGCGGGTTCCAAACCCGCCCTTGCAGGAGCGGCCCCGTGCCAGCCACCCTTCAGATGCATTCCTTGCGCACATGGAAGGAAATGATGGAA
>JACQYM010000168.1 GCA_016208225.1 Deltaproteobacteria bacterium
CCGCCGACCAGGGGGGTGGAGCGCGGCATGCCGAAGAAGTTGATATATACGGCCAGCCCCAGCAGTCCGAAGACGATGGAGGGCACCGCCGCCAGATTATTGATGTTGACCTCGATGATATCGGTCCATTTGTTTTTGGGGGCGAATTCCTCAAGATAGACGGCCGCCGCCACCCCGATGGGAAACGACAGGGAAAGCGTGATCAGCAGGGTGTAAAAGGAGCCGCAGGTGGCGCCCCAGATGCCGGCAAGCTCCGGTTCCCGTGAATCGCCGGCCGTGAAAAAGTTGGTATTGAAACGTTTTTCGATTTCCCCCCCGCTTGCCAGGGCGTCGAGCCAGACGAGCTGTTTGTCCTTGATGCGCCGTTCGTTTGCAGGGCTGTTCCGGTCGATGTTGCCCTTCAACAGCATGTCCACATCATCATTGGCCGTCACCCAGATGGTCCGGGTGGTACCGATAAGGGCCGGGTCATTTTTGACCAGATCCATCAATTGGAAGGAAGCCCCGGGGCTGACCAGGTAGTAGAGATCTTTTTTATCGTTTCTGCTCGTGACCTCCGGGAACCGGTTGAGGAGGGATGTCCTGATCAGGCCGGGAAAATCGGCGGTGGCCAGATTCTCGTTGGTGAACTGGGCCGGGTCAAAATAAACGTCAAGCCGCATGTATGTCTGCTGGAAAGCCTTATAGCCGCTTGAGATGATGGAGAAAAAAAGCAGAAACAGGAAAATGAGGGCGGCAAATATCGCCGTGGCGCCGAAAGTCCGGAAACGCCGTTCCGCCCGGTAGCGCCTTTTCAGCCCCTTGTTTACCCTGTCCATGGTCGGGTTGTTCGTTGTATGATCCATAAAAGAACCTCAGCAACCTCTATTCGTATTGCTCCCTGTATTTGCGGACCACATACAGGGCGATGATGTTAAGCACCAGGGTGAAAAGAAAAAGCAGCAGGCCGAGGGCAAAGGCGGCCAGGGTCTTCGGACTGTCAAACTCCTGGTCGCCGACCAGCAGGGTGACGATCTGCACCGTGACGGTGGTCACCGCCTTGAGCGGATTTGCCGTCAGATTGGCGGAAAGCCCGGCGGCCATGACCACGATCATGGTTTCCCCGATGGCCCTGGACACGGCAAGCAGGATGCCGCCGACAATTCCCGGCAGGGCGGCGGGGATGACCACGTTGCTGATGGTTTCATATTTCGTTGCCCCGAGGGCCAGGGCGCCGTCCCGCAATGTCTGGGGAACGGCATGGATCACATCGTCGGAAAGCGAGGAGACGAAGGGAATAATCATGATGCCCATGACCAGACCGGCGGCCAGGGCGCTTTCAGAGGAGACGGACAGGCCGACCAGCCCGCCGGCGTCGCGGATAAAAGGCGCCACGGTGAGCGCTGCGAAAAATCCGTACACCACCGTCGGAATGCCGGCCAGGATTTCCAGCAACGGCTTGGCAACGGTCCGGAAGCGGCTCCCGGCGTACTCGGAAAGATAGATAGCCGACATGAGGCCGATGGGCACCGCCACCAGCATGGCGATGAAGGCGATCATCGCCGTGCCGGCAAAAACAGGAACGGCGCCGAAGGCCCCGGAGGAACCGATCTGGTCGCTGCGCATGGAGGTCTGGGGGCTCCAGGAGAGGCCGAACAGAAATTCGTTCAAGGGAACGACCTGGAAAAAACGCAGCGCTTCAAAGATGACGGACAGCAGAATGCCCAGGGTGATGAGAATGGCAAACAGGGAGCAGAGAAAAAGCAGAAAGCGGACCAGGGTTTCAACCTTGTTCCGCGCCTTGAGTGACGGGGCTATTTTCTGGCGGATAATGAAGCCCGCGGCAACGACCATGGCGATGATGACGCCGCTCATCACCATGCCGGAAATATTGTGCAGGCTGCGGTAGCGTTCCGCGGCTTGCACCATGGCGGGGCTCGGAGAGCTGGAAACAATGTTGCCCGCATCGATATTCTTGATGTCGTTGATCACCAGGCTCAACTTGCTGGCCGGCAGGCTGGATATCTCTGCCGGCATATCCGCCACCACCATGGAAGTAATGATGGGCGATTCCGCCGCATGCCAGACGGCAAAAAGCAGAAGTGCCGGCAAGGCGCACCAGAGGGCGGTCCACATGCCGTAATGGCTGGGCAGGGAATGCAGCCCCTTGACCCCGCCGCAACTGCCGGAAACGGCATAGGCCCTGGTGCGGCCGATAAAATAGGCGGCCAGGGCGGACATCAGTATGAAGGAGAGTATGTATGTAGGTTGCATAGTAGTTACCCCTTCAATCAGCGGACGCGGATAATTTCCCCTTCAACCAGGTAAATAACCTCTTCCGCAATATTGGTGGCCCGATCGGCAATCCGTTCGAGATGACGGGCCAGCAGATAGTTGTTGATCATGCAGCCCGGATGCTCCGGATATTTGGCCAGCATTTTGAGCACTGCCTCGTAGGCTTGGTTGCGCAGGGTGTTGACCTTGTCTTCAATGAGAAAGATCTGTCTGGCCATGGCCGCATCACGATGCACAAGGGCGTCGAGGCTCATGCGCAGCATGTTGATGACATGCTCCGACATCTCGCTGTAATCATAAACGCCTTTCATGAGCGAGGCGCTTTCGGCGATCACTCCCACCCGCTTGGCGATATTGACCGCCATGTCGCCGATCCGTTCGATCTCGTTGTTGATCTTGATGACGGTGATGAGAAATCTGAGGTCGCTGGCCACCGGCTGGTGCAGGGCCAGAATCTTCAAACAGTCTTCCTCGATTTCGACCTCCATGTCGTCAATCTGGTAATCGGAGCGGATGATGGAGTTCACCAGCTCCTCATCATGGGTTTCGATAACGGTGACCGCCTTGCGGACCCGGTCTTCAACCATGGCGCCCATGGTCAGCAGTTTTTGATTGAGTTTTTCAAGCTCAGAATGAAAGGTATGATGAACCGGCATAAAAAAGTATTGCCTCTTATTATGAAATAATTATTGGGAAGATCATTCAATTGCCTGATTGAAAATATCATTTTTTTACAAAATTACGGGAGAAATATTTTGGTCAGGTTAGAAGATTGTTAAGATTGCGTTAGGCTGTTGAAATCAGCTTGCAGGGTGCAACTATTTGCTTATTAATGGGGAAAGAAAATACCTGGGTAAATATTTTCCGAAGAAAGAATTGCCTGTTTTCTGTAATTAAATTTCACTTTCAGGTGAAGCAAATGGGGAAAGCCAATATACTCATTGTTGAAGATGATGAAGATATTCAGCAGCTGGTAAGCTATAATCTGATCAAGGCCGGGTTTCACGTCATGTGCGCCGATACCGGCGAGGAGGGGCTGCAGAAGCTCCAGCCGGGCGGCATCGACTGTGTCCTGCTGGATCTGATGCTGCCGGGGATGAGCGGTCTTGAGGTGTGCCGTTCGATCAAGAAAAATCAGAGCAGCAGCGACGTCCCCATTTTGATGTTGACCGCCAAGGGCGAAGAAGATGATGTTGTCGCCGGCCTGGAATGCGGGGCGGATGACTATGTGACCAAACCGTTCAGCCCCAAGGTGCTCATTGCCAGGGTCAAGGCCCTGCTGCGCCGGAGGTTCGATCAGCTGGCCGATACGCCGGTTGAAAAAAAGGAAAAGATCATCCTGCACGGGCTGGAAATTCATCCCGGCCGGCATGAGGTGAAACTGCACGGCGAGCCTCTGCAGCTGACCATGACCGAATTCGGCGTCCTGCTGCTGCTGGCCGGCAAGCCGGGCTGGGTCTATTCCAGACAGCAGATCATCGATTCGGTGCGCGGCTATGACTTTCTGGTGACCCCGCGGGCCATTGACGTGCAGATTTTCGGTCTGCGGAAAAAAATGGGAGATGCCGGCTGCTGCATCGAAACCGTGCGCGGCGTAGGCTATCGCTTCAAGGCGTGAGAGCCATTTCATGAAAAACAGAAAATTAATCTGGCAGATCTTCCCGCCGAACCTGCTGATCACCCTGGCCGCCATGCTTGCCGTCAGCTGGTACGGCTCGAATGCGCTGCAGAAATTCTATCTGGAGCAGCTCGGTTCGGCCCTGCAGACCCACGCCTATCTGATCAAGGACCGCGTCAGTGAACTGGCCGCGGCTGATCGGATTAAGGAACTCAGGGAATTCTGCCGCCAGTCGGGACGGGAGATTTCGACCCGCATCACGGTAATTGACGGGTCCGGCCGCGTGCCTTCAGGAAAGACTGCCAAAAAGCCCTCTCTGTCAGCTTTGTCGGTCCAGCCGGTTTCCCACATGGCCGTTTTGGCTGTCCCTCCACCTCCGTGAAATACGATGACAACCGGTAGGTGTGTTCCTGGATCGTGACGCGTAGGCACGTGCACAATATACGTCCTGGTCAGCCCGTCTATTGTAAGGGCAACTGTTTGATCACCTGATCCCGGTCTATTGAGGCGGGGGGAGGATTCTTGAGCCGGTTTTCCCAGGGGGATTTCAGCCAGCGCATGTCCCTGTACAAAGGAAAAGCAGCCTCGCTTGAGGTTGCCGCCCTGGCCGACGCCATGGACAGAATGGCCGAACAGCTCAACGAACGCATCAGGACCATTGTCAGGCAGCACAATGAACTGAAGGCGGTTTTCTCCAGCATGAGCGAAGCGGTGCTGGCGGTTGACACCGATGAACGGGTGATCAAGTTGAACAAGGCGGCGGCGGTCATCTTCACCGTCAATGAAAAAGAGGCCCCCGGCCGACTGCTCCAGGAGGTGGTGCGCAATATTGATCTGCAGGGCCAGATCAAGCAGGTTCTGGCCAACCAGGAGCCGCTGCAGGATGAAATCATTCTGCAGGATGCGGAGGGCGAACGTTTTCTGCAGACCAACTGCGTGCCGTTGCATGACGACAGCGACAGGAATATCGGCGTGCTGGTGGTGATGAACGATGTCACCCGGTTGCGCCGGCTGGAAAATGTCCGGCGTGATTTTGTCGCCAATGTCTCCCATGAGCTGAAAACACCCATCACCTCCATCAAGGGCTATGTGGAAACCTTGATGGACGGGGCCATTGATAACCGGGACGATGCCGTACGTTTCCTGAAAATCGTAACGAAACAGACAAATCAGCTGTATGCAATTATTGAGGACCTGCTCTCCCTGTCCCGCATCGAAAAACAGTCGGAACACAAGGAGGTCGATCTCACCGTCGGGGAGCTGCGCAAGGTGCTGGAGGAAGCCGCGCTGACCTGTCAGATGAAGGCGGCGGAAAAGAAAATACGGATTTCCCTGCAATGCCCGGAAAACCTGCGGGCGAAAATGAATTTCACGCTGCTTGAACAGGCGATTGTCAATCTGGTGGTCAATGCCATCAAATACAGCGAAGACGGCAGCGAGGTCATTGTCAAGGCTGAGGAAAAAGTTGAAAAGGATGGCGCGAAAAGGGTTATAATCAGCGTACAGGATTTTGGCATCGGTATTGCCAAAAAACATCTGCCCCGGCTTTTTGAAAGATTCTATCGCAGCGACAAGGCGCGGAGCAGAAAACTTGGCGGCACGGGACTCGGACTGTCCATTGTCAAGCATATCGCCCAGGCCCATGGGGGTGACGCATCCGTGCAGAGCCAGGAAGGGGAGGGATCAACCTTTTTCATCAGCCTGCCCGGCCAGAATGCAGATGCATGAGCCGGCTTGCATGCTTCGTTGTCCCGGTAAGGTGTCGTAGGAGCGGGCCGTGCCCGCGACCTTTGGCATTGCGATACTTACTATTTTTCTCTGTGATCTCTGTGTGCTCTGTGGTGAGAGGTCGTTTGCATTTTTCGCTTCGAGGTCCCGATGAGCCCGCATTTCGGTCTGATGGATGAATCAAAAATGAGCAGGGAAGAGGCTTTGCTGCTGCGCACCAGGCTGCATTGGCGCTGCGGGGTGAGAAAGATGAAGGGAATCAACATGTCATCCGAAGCTCTCGCCATCCTTTACGATGCCCTGCTGTCCGGCATGCGCTGGTATATTCTGCGGCATCTGCCCCGTGAACTGGGCGAAAATGGCGACGAAAAGCTGGAAAATGAACGCTTCGTCTTCTCCCTGCTGCGCCGGGCCGGCATCCTCGACCAATCCCTTGATCTGCCCTTTATCGAGAAGATAGTGGACAAGGCGCTGATGGAGGAAGATGTGTCTTTTGACCATCACCGGTTTCTGCTGCAGCTCGACTCCTTTCTGACCCGGCTGGGCATCCTCCCTTTTGACGAGGCGGAACTTCCCCCGGAAGATTTGGCCTCCTTATAAAAAAGAAAAATTTCTTTTTCTACCCCACTCTTCTGATCACGCCTGCCAATTTCCCGACAATGCTGACCCGTGCCGTGTCCTTTCCCTCAAATACCAGCGGAGCATAGGCGCTGTTGGCTGCATGCAGTTCGATCCGATCCTTTTTCCGGCGGAATATTTTGAGTGTCGCCTCCACGAAAAGATCCTCGACCAGCACCGCGGCAATCCCACCGCTTATCACTGTCGTCCGGGGCAGGATAATAGCCAGATCGCCATCCATGATATGGGCCTCAATCATGGAATCACCCTTGACCGGCAGAGCGAAGCATGACTCACTCCCGAAAAGAACCGGATCAAGAGGCAGTTCCTCCTGACAGTCGCCGATGGCCTCAATCGGCGCCCCTGCCGCTATGGAACCGAACACCGGCATCGATTTCCCAGCCGAGCCGGCCATGAGCTGCCAGGAACGGTTCTTTCCCGGCAGGGAACGCAGTATTTTTTTCTCAATCAGCCGGTGCAGAATCTTATGCACACCGGCCGGTGAGCGTAGACCGAGATGAACGCAAATCTCGCGCACTGTCGGCGCTATTCCATGCTTCTGCTGATAGAATCGGAGATACGCCAGGACGCTTTTCTGGCGGTCGGGGGTCAGTTCGCCTGTCATCCGAATCCCGCGCCATACAACAAATTCGCCATTAACCATCTGCTTCCTTCAAATTGCGTCAGCAGCGATCGAACTTCTTCACGGGTGAAAACAACCGGAAGTTTTATAGGCTTCTTGGCCCTGGTCACATTGTCAAATTATAAGAAATATTTTTATCAAGCAAAAAAGCTGGATAAAAACACCCTGGGTGCTATTATGCGTAAAAATAGCGGGATAAGAAATTTTATGCTTCCATAAAGACGTAAAACTCGGCGTCTTTTAGGATGTCTACTCATGGTTAGCCCTTCAATTCGTACTGTTGCCACTTACAACACAACAAGGAACTTACTGATGAAGCTCTTCCTCACCTCAATCAAGCGGGTTACAACAATGCAGCCGGAGTTGTTCTACGTCACTATTGCTGCGAACGGTGACTCCGGTGGTACCTCTGTCGACGTTTCAGTCCAGGTGGAACTGAAGGGTTCTGAAACGATGGGGCTCACGCTGGCACAGATAGAGTCATCGGCAATAGAGAAGGCGAAGGTTGTGCTCGCCCGAGGAGTGTAAAGTTATCTGAGTAGTAGAACGGCATAGGGGAGTGCAAGCTCTGGAGCAGCGTCAGTCGGCGGGTGCCACCACGCAGATAATCTGCAAATCTCGGAACATGACCGAAAAGGAGGGTACGTCAATGGCGAAATCAAACAATTCAGGGTCTCCGAAGTCGCATCGCGACTATCGCAATCTCTTCCTGTTGGCTTTGCATGTAGGTGTTGTCGCAGTTTCACTTTGGGTTCATCCCATTAGCACTGCACCTGCTGACAGGGCGCTGCCCTATGCCGTTCAGGGCTAACCCGGCAGTC
>JACQYM010000056.1 GCA_016208225.1 Deltaproteobacteria bacterium
GCTGTTCTTCAGGACCGCGGCAATCCTGAGAATCCGGTCAAAGAGTTCCCCATAGCTGATGGGGCGGTGAAAGGCAAGACTGAGGGCAGGGCGCTGACCGAAGTTCCGGCAGCTTGCCTCGGCCAGATCATTTAAGGTCTTTCCCGTGGAATTTTTTGTGGGCGGCATTTGAACTTCAGAACTCCTGATGTCGTGACGTAATTTCAGAGAGTTAAGCAACTATCTCGGATTCCGGCCTGTAACAAGTAGAGTGCCTAAAGTGCGCTAAAATACTTAAAGTGCCCTTGTGCCCCTTGAGGGTATAAAATTAAAGGTGTTATCTGATCAGAACGTACCGAAACTTTAGGCACTTTAAGTACTTTAGGCACTCATGCTGAACTTGTCTTTTGGTACCAACGGTAACTCTCCGAGATCATTGTCTGAATGAATAGGGTGGGGACATCTCATGCAAACCTGTCCAAATTTAAACGCAATGGAGCGAAGAAACAAGTTATTTTATCTTTTCGCCGTGCAGTTTCAGTACAATGGCCCATGGGGATATGAAACTTTTGCCCTCTTCGCGTTATTGCGCGCCGATTCCAACAAAAGGCGAACAAAATGGTGCGGGCTGCGCTCTCACACAATGTGGTATAAAAAAATAATACGCTACCCATGATCAATTTCAGATGCAGGAGGCAGAGATGAGAAAGGCGGGCATGATTGCAGTGGTGACCTTTGTGTTGATTTTCGGTTATTCGGCCATGGTCCAGGCCGCGCCGAACAAGAGACTGGACCCGGGCACGCAGACCTGCCGGATCCTCGGGTTTGACAGCATGTGGTGGGGCGAGGGCGCCAAGATTTTCCGGGGCACCTGCAAGAGCTGCCATTCCCGGGACAATGACAAGGGGGCGCCTTTTCTTTACGCGGAATCGAAGAGCCCGGAAGCATGGAACCGGGTTTTCTTTCAGAAATATCCGCAATGCGCCAAGGACGGATCGTGGGGAGACCTGAGCCAGAATGACCAGCTGCTGTTGAACGACTATCTGTACCGCAACGGCGCCAATACCTATAATCCCTATAGCGCCGACTGCGGCTGATAAGCGGCGCTCTCCCCGGTTCGGGGAGGAAAACAATCCAATCACAGGGCGGAGGCAGCGTGAAGTTTTGTTGCCGCAGGCACGCGCTTTTCCTGTTTTTGCCATGGAGGAGGGAACGGAGGGCCTCCGTGGCAGAAATCCTGGAAGAGCAGGGCCGGGGGCATGGCAAAGGGCACGGCATCCGCCCTGTGATTGTTCCTAAAACCTTTCATAATGCCAGGAGCGGGGCATGCCGTCCCGGTAAGGCATGCAGCCGTGAAAAACCCCGGGCCTGCCGTCAAACACCAGGGGCAGAAAATAGCGGTCCCCCGGCCACATGGGCAGGGTGTGGAGCTGGTCCACGGCATGCCAGCCCAGGGTGCCCTCGCTGTTGCCGGCAAACGGCCTGCCGCGAAACCTGCTGATCAGAAAGATGAACCCCAGCCAGTCCTCTCCCGCCTTGCCGAAGTTCGGCCAGTTGATGGTGCCCCGCAGGATCATTTCCGTGCATTCCAGTCCCGACTCCTCGCGGATCTCGCGCCGCATGCAGCCCGCCACATCCTCATCGGCCTGCATTTTCCCGCCGAGCCCGTTGTATTTGCCCAGATGCTGGTCGTCCGGCCGGGCGTTGCGGTGGATGAGCAGGGTGTGGGTCCTCTCCGGGGAGAGCACAAAGCCCAGGGTGGCGATGATCGGTGTGTAGGAAGACATGGTTTTCAATGGCTGAGGTGAAGGGTAGTCTTTAATCAGGAAAGTACAATATTCCGCAATCCGCAAGCCGCAATCGCAATTAAACAATTCCCGAACATCCGCTCGGTTCCGCATTCAATCTCCTACCGGGATCGGCTTGGCCCGGCTTTACGCGCTTTATTGTTTGTTGCTGAGTCAGTACGGGCTGCATGGCATTCGGCAGTCGTCCGCCTCGCAAGAGGAAAAAATTTTTGAGAAGAAGCGGCGGCGGGTCGAAAAGCAGAGTGTGCCGGCCGTTGTTGGACTATTTTGCGGCGGGAAGCGCGCGCTTATTCTTGCTGAAGAACAATTTTTCAAGGTGTCCCCGCGGGAGTGGCTGCAGCTGCTGGTGAGCACCGGAGTCGGTTGCATGAGTAAGGCTGAGATTTTTGTCAATCAGGAAGATATGGCCCTGTTAAACTGTCCCCATTGCGGCAGAATGAAACATGTGTCAGTGGCCAAGTTCAAGAATAAGAAGCATTCGCTGCAGGTAAAATGTGCCTGCGGCCAGACCTTTGCCGCTGACCTTAATTTCAGGAAAAGGTATCGGAAGCAGACGAATCTTGACGGATATTTCTGCAAGGTCTCAGGTCAGGCAAGGCCTGCTGATGCAGATAAGCTGCCGCGCAACTGCAAGATCGTCAATCTTTCCCTCGGCGGCATGGGCCTGCGCCATGAAACCGGGCAGAAGATTGCTGCCGGCGAGGAGCTGTTCGTCGATTTTGTGCTTGACGACCGTAAGCAGTCCCACATGGAACGGAAGATCATTGTCCGGCACGTGGGGGAGCAGGGATATATCGGCGCAGAATTCAGTGACACGGACCAGCATGTTTATGAAAAGACCCTCGGATTTTATCTGATGCCGTAGAGAGTGAGGAGTCAGGAGTCAGGAGACAGGAGTAGGGAATGAGACGAAGCCATCAATAGATCCTCCGGGCGCATTCTGTTGAAAGATTTTTCTCCTCTCTCCTCACTCCTTACTTTCTTCGTGTGCTATGGAGCATCAATGTGTTAGATTGGCAATTCCCTGTGTCCGCAGCACCCTCCGGAAAAACGCGGCAATTCTCCAGGAACCGTAATCCCGACACGCAACACCGCAATAAATTTGAGTATATGGTAAAAAACAGCTTTCACCCCGGCGCGGCCATTGCAGTATTTGTCCTCTTTTTGCTTTACGCCTCCTGTCTCTCGGCCGCGGTGGGCCAGGATTCCTTCCCTGTCTGCGATGCCATGCGGCCCAATGTCGCCTTCTGGAAAAAGGTGTATGCCGAATATCCGACAACCAAGGGCCTGATCCACGACAGTCGTGATCTGTCGATCATCTATGAAGTGATTGACCTGGTGGACGAGAATCAGCCGAATTGCGGGAGAATCAACCAGAAACGGGGTGAGCAGGCCAAGGAGAAATACAGACGGATTCTGCTCTCGTTAAGCAGGGGCCAGGGGGCATCAACACAGGAAGAGAGGAGGGTGCTGGCCCTTTTCGGCGGCCGTGCTTCTGCCGCGCGGCTTTCCGAGGCAGCGGATGCGGTTCGGTTTCAGCAGTGCATGAAAGAACGCTTTCGCGCCGGACTTGTGCGCTCCGGGGCGTATCTGAGCGAAATCAAAAAGATTTTCAGAAGCTACGATCTGCCTGAAGATCTCGCCTATCTGCCCCATGTGGAATCCTCATTTAATTATAAAGCCTACTCCAAGTTCGGCGCCGCCGGGATCTGGCAGTTTACCCAGTCCACCGGCAAACGCTTCATGGCCATTGATTATACCCTGGATGAAAGACGCGATCCGATCCGGGCGACCCATGCCGCGGCCCGCTTCTTAAAGGAAAATCACCAGCGGCTCGGCAGCTGGCCCCTGGCGCTTACCGCCTATAATCACGGGCCGAGCGGCATGGCGCGCGCCAAGGCGCAGCACGGCAGCTATGAAAATATTTTCAGAAATTATGACGGCAAGAGTTTCGGGTTTGCCTCAAGAAATTTCTATTCGGAATTCATCGCGGCCCGGGAAGTGGCGAAAAACTACCAGAAATATTTCGGCAATATCGGCCTGGATGGGCCGGTGGCCTTCACCGAGGTGGTCATGCCGGGCTATGCGCCGATCAAGGATCTGTCCCGCCACTATCAGGTGGACCTGGCCACGCTGCGCGAGCTGAATCCCGCTCTGCGGCCGCCGGTGTTCGAGGGCCGCAAGCATGTGCCGAAGGGCTACAAACTGCGGCTGCCCGGTAAGAACGGCGCCGCGGTGCAGATTGCTTCCCGGCTGCCGGAGAAGAGCTTTGTCGATAAACAGAAACCCAGTCGTTTTTACCAGGTGCGCAAAGGGGAGTCCGCCGGCAGCATCGCCAGAAAGCACGGGGTGAAACTGGAGGATCTGCGGGTCGCCAATGGTCTTGATCGGCGAAACACCATTTA
>JACQYM010000180.1 GCA_016208225.1 Deltaproteobacteria bacterium
CAGTAGTCCTGTTATGCATCTTTCCATTGAAGAAGTTCCCGCTGCCGAGCGCAAGGCAAAACCTGCGGGGAAAGCTCTGGGTTTCGGTGCCATTTTCACCGACCATATGTTTATCATGGAATATGACGCCGGTCAGGGATGGCATGATGCCAGGATTACCAGATATCAGAACTTCTCCCTTGATCCCGCGGCCATGGTTCTCCATTACGGGCAGGCGATTTTTGAAGGACTCAAGGCCTACCGGGGGAAACAGGGCCAGATACTGCTGTTCCGTGCCAAGGATAACCTGGAGCGCATGAACAGGTCTGCCACCCGCATGTGCATGCCGACCTTCAGCGTTGATGAGGTATACGAATGTCTGCAGACATTGCTGCGGACCGAGCAGGAATGGGTTCCGGATGCGGAAGGGGCCTCGCTCTATATTCGCCCCACCATGGTTGCCACGGAGGCGGCCCTCGGCGTCCGGCCCGCTAAAAAATATCGTTTTTTCATCATCATGACCCCGGTCGGCGCCTATTACCCGGAAGGGTTCAATCCGGTCAAAATTTTCGTCACCGACAAATATGTCCGGGCGGTTCCCGGCGGCGTGGGAAACGCCAAAACCGCCGGCAATTACGCGGCCAGCATCATGGCCGCGGTGGAGGCGCAGCAGCAGGGATTTACCCAGGTTCTCTGGCTGGATGCGGTCCATCGCAAATACATCGAAGAAGTCGGCACCATGAACATCTTCTTTGTCATCGGCGATGAAATCATCACCCCTCCCCTGGGGGGCAGCATTCTGGCGGGCATCACCCGTGACTCCGTCATCAAACTGCTGGGCGACTGGGGCCGCACGGTTGTCGAACGGCCCATCACCATTGAGGAGGTCTTTGCCGCCGGTTCGCAGGGGCTGCTGCACGAAGTATTCGGCACCGGCACCGCTGCGGTCATCTCGCCGGTCGGCTCGCTTTATTACCAGGGCAACACCTGTTCTGTCAACAACGGCAAGACAGGCCCGATATCCCAGCGGCTGTTCAACGAGCTGCAGGAGATCCAACGGGGCCTGCGCCCCGAATCCCATGGCTGGGTGGTCAGGCTGTAATTTTTTTTCTCGCCTCTCTTGATTTTTGCAATACCCGTCACTATTATTTGACCACAAGAAAATCGGCCCTGCTGCAAGGTCCGATTTTCTTGATTTCGTCGAAGTTCCCACCGGTCCTTTCGTTTGACAGCAGGACTTTATCAGGTTGCGGCTTGACGGCATCCGGCTCTCCCGCTGTGAAACGGGTCTGACCGGAACTGTTTTTTTCAGGCCGGTTTATCCAAAAAAATTACACAAAATCTAACGGAGGTTTTAGATGAAAATTCGTCCATTAAACGATCGCATTCTGGTCAAAAGACTTGAAGGTGAGACAAAAACTGCCGGCGGCATTATTATTCCTGACAGCGCCAAGGAAAAACCCGCGGAAGGCGAAGTCATGGCTGTCGGCTCCGGCAAATTAAACGACAAGGGTGAACGCGTCGCCCTGGAAGTGAAAAAGGGGGACCGGGTCCTGTTCAGCAAATATGGAGGTACCGAGGTAAAAGTCGACGGCGTGGACTATCTGATCATGCGCGAAGACGATATTCTGGGTGTGATCGAGAAATAAGCATTCCTTTTTACACTGCATCAGTTGATCAAAAAACACAACCATCGCCTGTCATCCGGATTTACCGGTTCCGTTATCTTTTCGACAGGCGCATAAAGGAGAAAGATTATGGCGAAAGACATTAAATATGGTGCAAAAGCCAGGGAAGATATCCTGATCGGCGTCAATACCCTGGCCGATGCCGTCAAAGTGACCCTTGGGCCGAAAGGCCGCAACGTGCTGCTGGAAAAATCCTTCGGCGCTCCCACCATCACCAAGGACGGAGTCAGCGTTGCCAAGGAAATCGAGCTGAAAAACAAATTCCAGAACATGGGCGCCCAGATGGTGAAGGAGGTTGCCTCCAAGACCAGTGACGTGGCCGGCGACGGCACCACCACGGCAACGATTCTGGCCCAGTCCATCTACACCGAAGGCACGAAACTGGTGGCAGCCGGCCACAACCCCATGGAAATCAAACGGGGAATTGACAAAACCGTTGCGGTTGTTGTTGCCGAGCTGGCCAAAATCGCCAAACCGACCAAGGAGCAGAAGGAGATTGCCCAGGTCGGGACCATTTCCGCCAATAATGATGCCACCATCGGCAAAATCATTGCCGAGGCCATGGACAAGGTGGGCAAGGAAGGCGTTATTACGGTGGAAGAAGCAAAATCAATGGAGACCTCGCTGGATGTGGTGGAAGGCATGCAGTTTGATCGCGGCTACCTCTCTCCCTATTTTGTCACCGACCCGGAGAAGATGGAGGTCAACATCGAAGACGCCAGCATTCTGATCAACGAGAAAAAGATCAGCAACATGAAAGACCTGCTGCCTATCCTTGAGCAGGTTGCCAAAATGGGCAAACCGCTGCTCATCATCGCCGAGGACGTGGACGGCGAAGCCCTGGCCACCCTGGTGGTCAACAAGCTGCGCGGCACCCTCAATGTCGCTGCCGTGAAAGCGCCCGGTTTCGGCGACAGAAGAAAAGCCATGCTGGAAGACATCGCCATTCTCACCGGCGGCCAGGTGATTACCGAAGACCTCGGCATCAAGCTGGAGAACGTGACCTTGGGCGATCTTGGCGCCAAGCGCCTTGTCATCGACAAGGACAACACCACCATTATTGACGGTGCCGGCGACAAGGAAAAACTGGCGGCCCGGGTCAAACAGATCCGCGCCCAGGCCGAAGAGTCAACCTCTGACTATGACCGGGAGAAACTGCAGGAACGGCTGGCCAAACTCATCGGCGGTGTGGCGGTTATCAACGTCGGCGCAGCCACGGAAATTGAGATGAAGGAAAAGAAGGCCCGGGTAGAGGATGCACTGAACGCCACCCGCGCAGCCGTAGAGGAAGGCATCGTTCCCGGCGGCGGGGTAGCATACATCCGCTGCCTGCCGGCCCTTGATAAAATGTCGCTGCCCGGTGAGCAGGCCCTGGGCATCAAGATCATCAGACGCGCCCTGGAAGAACCTGTCCGCCAGATTGCGGCCAACGCCGGCTGTGAAGGATCCGTGGTTGTCGAGCATGTGAAAAACCAGCAGGGCGCCAATGGTTTCAATGCGGAAACCGAACAGTACGAAGATCTGTTTGAAGCCGGCGTTATCGACCCGGCGAAAGTGACCCGCTTTGCCCTGCAGAATGCGGCCAGTGTTTCCGGCCTGCTGCTTACCACCGAGTGCATGATTGCCGAGCACCCTGAAGAAAAGGCTGAAGGTGGCGGCGGTATGCCCCCCGGCATGGGTGGTATGGGCGGCATGGGCGGCATGGGCGGCATGATGTAATCCGGCGCCTGTTTTTTTATTGACAATGTGAAGAAAATTTACCATATACATGGTTCTTCACATTGTCATGTTTTTCAAATGTTACCTCTGCCAATCAGTCGGTAACATTTTTTTATATGTTTGATCCGGATGTATCCGGGACAGAAGCAATTCGGCGATGTAGCTCAGATGGTTAGAGCATACGGCTCATATCCGTAGTGTCCGGGGTTCAATTCCCTGCATCGCCACCAAACACCAAAAAAGGCTGCAACCCTTCCGGGAAGCAGCCTTTTTTTTGCCGATATCGCTGCGGCAGGGAGCTTCCGTTTTACAAACAAACGGCATGCTCCAAACGGTCCGTTTTTACGACGGGATGGCCGGAGCCCCCCAGCTCCTTGTTAAGGAACCCAGGGCCACCACAACCGCATCATCCGCCGCAATTATAATTCATCATCCTCGTCTTCATCCTCGTCCATCACGGAAGGGATGAATTCATCCTCATCCTCATCTTCATCCTCAATTTCATCGGTTGCAACGGCTTCGTCCTCGTCTTCTTCTCCGGCAACGTAGGGGGAAGATGGTTCCTCACCTTCCTCGTCCTCGTCTTCCCTGACCGCTTTTATCATCTTGGATGGCGGCAGAACAATTTCCGTGATCTTTTTCACTTCGGCGCGGACATCAGGGTCGGCAAGGCAGGAATCGCACCCCTTCAGATGCTTTTCCATGAACTCTACCATTCTGGCAGGAGCCAAGGCCTCTTCCTGCACCTGCACATACCATGACCGTACAAGCCTGTTTAAGCGCTCGCATTCCATTTTGTTATCTCCAGATTGAAAAAATAATAAAGCGTTCCTGGACCTGCAAAAATCACATGAAGGTGATCCAAAAAAAGAAAGCCAGTCTCCACAACCGGCCATTATCCACCCCTTTATAAAAAAAGTTGCCGTATTGGGCAAGAAGAATTACTATGACCGTGCATGAAATTTTTTCTCGTGTTCAACCGGCACAGTTTAACATTCAGCATCCCCCGGCATTCTGGTGGTCCACCTACAGCCTGACAACCGCCGCTGCAAACCTGCTCGTTGATTTATTTTCAGCATCCGGCACCATGGATGCGTTTGCTGCATGACTCTCATTTTGAGGAAGTGGAAAGGGCACTGGTGGCTCTCCCGGACTTCAAATCCGGTGCACCGGGTTAACAGCCTGGTGGGTGGGTTCGATTCCCATGCACTTCCGCCATTTTCGCAATAAAAAACCCGGGCCAGACGGCCCGGGTTTTTTATTGTCTGACAACTTCCCGCCCTGGATCAGGCAGGGATATATTTGGTCAACGGGCAATCCTTGCAGCCGGTGGCTGGCAGATCACCGCCGGTGTGGACCTTTTTAATAATGTCCTTCACCGCCTCGGCGGTATCGGGGTACAGGCTGTCCGTGCCGATTTTGTCAAGCAACCCGGTGCGCTCCATGACGGTCATCACCTGTCCTTTGACACTGGACATGGCGAAACCAAGCCCCGCGCTGCGCACCCGCTCAACCAGCAGTTCCAGGGCCTCCTCGCCGGATGCATCCATATCATTGATGCCCCTGGCGTCCAGCAGGATATAGCGCAGGTCCGGCTGCTCGTTACGGAATTTCATGACCTGCTCGTCGAGATAGCTGGCGTTGGCAAAAAACAGGGCGCCATCAAAGCGAACCACGGAAATATGCCGACAACCCTTCAGCCGGTAATACTCGGCGCTTTTCAGCACGTTTTCCTCATGCATGGACAGACTGGCCACCACCGGCCGCATGGATTTATAAAGGAACACGCCCATGGAAAGACCCACGCCGACCATGATGCCCTTATCAAGATGCGGGGCAAAATAAAGGGTGACAAGAAAACTGAGAACGGAAATGGCGCCGTCATACCATTGCGCCTTCCAGGCATGGGCAAAGCCCTTGATGTTGATCAGACCGACAACGGCCATCATGATGACCGCGGCCAGCACGGCCTGGGGCAGATGATAGAGCAGCGGCGTAAAAAACAACAGGGTGGCGACAACCATAAGCGAGGTGACAACGGCGGAAATACCGGATGTCGCGCCGGCCTGCAGGTTGACGGCGGAACGGGAAAAGGAGCCGGACGTCGCAAAGCTGGAAGTCAGTGAACCGAGCATGTTGCCCAGACCCTGGCCGATAAGCTCCTGATTTGGATCGATTTTCTGGCCGGTCTTGGCGGCCATGGCCTTGGCAATGGCGATTGCTTCCATAAAACCAAGCAGGGAAATGATAATAGCACTGGGGAGCACCTTGAGAATATTTGCCATAGTCAGCTGTGGAATGATGAATTTCGGCAGGCCCTTGGGAATCTCGCCGACCACGTCACCGCCGCCCATGACCCTGACCTTCGCCGTGTCGAGAGCTGCATTTCTTATTCTGATGCGCCAGGTGTTGCCATCGGTCTGGACCCCGGCAGGAATAGCCCCTTGGGGATAGAAGGTATAATTTTCGCCCTCCTTCACCCCTTCAAATTTCATCTTGCGGACCGCAGCACGGATATTCGCGGCATGACTGCTTGCTTCCTGCATCCTGATTTCCAGCGTATCGACTTCGCCCTTCAGTTTGATCAGTTCAAGCGACGTGGAGCCGTGTCCTTGTGCCTTGATGTTTTTCTGCTCTTCTTCCACCTTAAGGCTCAGGGCCGCCCGTTCCTCACCCAAGGTTTTTATTTCTTTCTGCATGCTGTTGTAATCAACGATCTGCTGCTGAAGGCCGTCAAGACGAAGGGCGGAAAGATCCACATAGGCGTCTTTGTTGTAACCGGTGTAGTAGGAAATGAGCGTGGTAATGGCGACCGCCACCAGCACATTGGGGATGCGGCGGTTGATTTTCTTGAGCACCACCATGATGACCACGGCGGCGACGCCATAAATCAAGGTGGTGATATGGGTATAATCCATGGCCGCCTGGAAGACGCTCACCATGGTTTGATAATGGTGCGGGGCCGTGTCGACATAGACGCCGAAAAACTTGGAGAACTGGGAGGTGGCAATGATAATGGCCGCCGCATTGGTGAAGCCGTTGACCACCGGATGGGAAAGGAAATTCACCACCAGGCCCAGGCGCAGAACACCGAGGGAAAACTGGAAGATACCGACAACTGCGGCAAGAACGATCGAATAGGCGATGAATTCCGCGGATCCCGCGGTGGCAAGAGGCGCAAGGGATGCCGCCGACATGAGCGACACCACCGCCACCGGTCCGGTACCGAGCTGGCGGCTGGAGCCGAACAGCGAGGCCACCATGGGAGGCAGAAAGGCCGCATAAAGACCGTAATAGGCGGGAAGGCCCGCCAGCTGGGCATACGCCATGGACTGGGGAATCAAAACAAGCGCAACGGTAATACCGGCCATCAGGTCTATCTTAAACTTGCCGGCATCATATCCATGGAACCAGGCGAGAAAGGGGAAAATTTTGTATATCATTTACCTACCTATCATATGCTCGTTCGCTTTTCTGCCAGCCGAAGGCAGCAGAAGGCGACTCTTATTCTTCTCTCCGGACCCGATCGGCACTTGAGGCAACGCGGCTCCGAAAAACCTTTTCAACATCGGACAACAGCGAGCTTTCACAGCAGCTTCCTTTTACAAGACCGCGGTCGAGTAAAACTGACACCTCCTTCATAATCTGTCTGGCCAAAACCCCTGCAGCACCTCCATGCTGCCCGGCATCCGCAATGCTTTCCCCATTCTTTCTCCTCCTGAAAAAGATTCAAATCTCAGCGAATTTTCGGGTATGCTCAATGCATAACACCCGGATTCCGCGTGATTTTTTTGAAAAGTCTCCCTTTCGTAATTTTTTCCAGGTTATACATATCTCGCCTACAGAGAAAGTCAAGAAAAAACTCTCCCGTTGCCGCCCCCGCATGAAACAAAATGAACCAGGATTCAGCCACTGGCAAGCTTTTTACAAATTACACTTTTTTTCGGCAACCTTGCGGGCGATATTTCTGATTCTGCCGATATAGCGGGTGCGCTCCGCCACGCTGATGGCCTTGCGCGCATCAAGCAGATTAAAGGTGTGGGAACATTTCAGGCAATAGTCATAGGCCGGCAGCAGCAAATCCTTGTCCAGCAGCTTGAGGGCCTCCTGTTCGCAGGAATTGAAATAGGGGACCAGAAAGTCCACGTTGGCATGTTCAAAATTAAAGGCGGAAAATTCAACCTCGGCCTGATGAAAGATCTGCCCGTATTTCACTTCATTATTCCAGGCGATGTCATACACGCTGTTCACCCCCTGGAGGTACATGGCGATGCGCTCCAGGCCATAGGTGATCTCCACGGTGACCGGATGCAGTTCCTGACTGCCTGCCTGCTGAAAGTAGGTAAACTGCGTGATCTCCATGCCGTCGAGCCATACCTCCCAGCCCAGTCCGCTGGCGCCCAGGGTCGGCGACTCCCAGTCATCCTCGACAAAACGGATATCATGCTGCAGCAGATTGAGGTTGAACCGCTTCAGACTCTCCAGATACAGCTCCTGCGAGTCAGGCGGCGACGGCTTCAGCACCACCTGAAACTGATAATAATGCTGCAGACGGTTGGGATTTTCGCCGTACCGGCCATCGGTCGGCCGTCTGGAAGGCTGGACATATGCCGCCTTCCACGGTTCGGGACCGAGGGCCCGCAACAGGGTGGCCGGATGAAAGGTCCCGGCCCCGACTTCCATGTCATAGGGCTGCTGGATGACGCAGCCCTGATTTGCCCAGTAACGGCTTAATTCAAAAATGATATCCTGAAAATACATGCTCTTTCCTTATCCCAATTGCTTTTCATGAAAAATTGCACCGGCAAAGTGGCAAAGTAAAACAATGCAGGAGCGCGGGCAAGTTAAATATGGGGATTATGGCGGGCAGGATGCAATTTCCTCCCTGCCCGACGCCTTGGGCCGCCTGGCCGGCGAACCACGCCAAAACATGCACAAAATTGCAGCCGGCATCGCAGTGACCGAAAGGACGAGAAATCCTTCACCCGCCGCGATTTTTCCGGCCTGTTATCCCCTTTTCCACCACCCGTCATGCGCATGCCGAGCCAAAATATTATTGACAATGCCTATCCGTCGCGATATGGGTAATAATGCTAGATTTTTTTACCGGCAGTACCACGTTTATGGCGATCGCCGCCTGACGCTCCGTTGCCGGTAAAATCGGGGGGCAGACATCATGCCGATGTCTGCAAATTACATCTTTATTTCTGGAGGGAGATATGTTTAAAAAAATCTCAACAATCGCTCTGATCGGCCTGCTCGCCCTGCCTGCCATGGCTACCGCGGGCAGCGTTGATGCAAGCAGTGACATGGCGGCGCAGATCGACAGACTGACCAAGGAGCTGGCTAATCTGAAAGCGCAGATGGCCGCCATGAAAGAGGGTCAGGGCCCGGCAACGGACGCCAAGGCCCAGAAGGAAATCGCCGACCTGAAGGAGCAGATGAAGGCCCTGCAGGATGGCCAGAAGGCAGCCTTTGATGATCTTGATGAAAGAAGCGCGGCCTGGGATCTTGCGTCCCGCTTCCAGCTCTTCGGCGACTTCCGCGCCAGGGGCGACTGGTACAAGAATGATCTGGTTGCCAAACCACTGGTTGATCCCTTAGGGGGATTTGCCGCATTCAGTGCAGGGAATATGGCATATTTTGCCGATCCTGCCAACTTTCATGTAAATGACGAGATGGAAAACACCACCCTCTTCACCAACCGCTTCCGGTTGAACATGAATGTCAAGGCCACCGAGAATGTCGATTTCAAAGGCCGGCTGGCCATGTACAAGACCTGGGGCACCAGCACCCTGCCTCCCAATGTCACCCAGTTCGGCTACCCTTCCTTTGACGGCACCAGCACCCGGGAACCGAGCGACAACATCCTCCGCGTGGATCGCGCTTTTGTCAACTGGAACAACATCGGCGGCCAGCCGATCTGGTTTTCCATCGGCCGCCGGCCCACCACCGATGGCCCCGCTGCCCAGCTGCGCATGGGCCTGGATGAACGGCTGGCCACCCCGACCGCCTATATGGACTGGCCATTTGACGGTATTTCCGTAGGCTATGCCTATGCCAACCTGTTCGGCATGGAAGATGCCCCGGGCCGGGTCCGTGTCTGTTACGGCCGCGGCTTTGAAAACGGCCTGCTGTACGATGATGGTTCAAACATTGATGATACCGATTTTGCCGGGGTCAGCTGGGATATTTACAACAAGGCGAGCCGCTTTCTCTACCTGCAGTCATTCATGGTCTTCAATGCCTTTAACTTTCCCGACTTCGAAAGCGATGACTTCGCTACATTTTACCAGTGACGAGGACGGCTACAATGTCTGGGTGGGCGTGCGCTATGACATGGATGACCTGGGGCTCAAATTCGGTCTCGAGTACAACTATGGTTCCCAGTACTGGATCGGCATGACCCCTGGTCATGATGATCTGTACAGCGCCAAACTGGCAACCCGCGGTGACGTGTACGAGGCGTATCTCATCTGGGATCTGCCCACCGGCGAGGCCATTTCCAAGTTCGCCAAGACCTTCATGCGCTTCGGCTACCAGCATTACGATTATGATTACACCGGCGGGTCCGACTGGAACATCAAACCTTATGACATTGATAAAGCAGAAGGAGAAACCTTCGGCATGTTTGTTCCCACCATCGAAGATGCGGATCAGGTCTATATGACCTTTGAGGTATACTTCTAAGCCGTTGTTTGTGCTGAACACGCCGCGATGAGAAAACCGATTTCTCCTTAGATCGCCGCGCTGTTCCGGTAATTTTTCCAGGGGACGACTCGTTTGAGTCGTCCCCTTTTTTTCTGCTGTCAAGGTACTGATTTCGTGTAAATATCCAGTCGTCTGTAGGAGCGGGCCATGCCCGCGATGCTTTTGCGCCGCAATAACAATGATCGCGGGCATGGCCCGCTCCTACAGAAATTTACCCCGGACGGGCCAGGACCGCAGAGCTGAGTGAATGCCATAAAATATTTCGCTGTGATCTCCGGGTGCTCTGTGGTAAAAAACAGCCTTTTATAATGCATCAACTGCCGAACGATCATGCTCACTCCTCTGACCTTTCCCGAATTTTCCGCGCGCTCCGCCCTGGTGCATGGTGTCTTCAACCGCCATGGCGGGGTGAGTCTGCCCCCTTTTGACCAGCTCAATGTCAGCTACGGCGTGGAGGACGACCCGCGGGCGGTCGCGGCCAACCGGCAGCGGATCAAGGAGAGTCTGGCCGTGGACATCCTTGTTTCCGGCCGACAGGTGCATGGGGAAAAGGTCCAGGTGATCGACCAAAAGCCGGACAGCGATGTGGAAATCGCCGGCTGTGACGCCTTTATCACCAATGTGCCCGGCGTGGGCTTGCTCATCCAGCAGGCGGACTGCCAGGCGGTCATGCTCTTTGATCCCCGGCAGCAGGTGGTGGCCAATATCCATTGCGGCTGGCGCGGCAGCGTGACCGGCATCATCATGACCACCATCCGGGTCATGACAGAGGAATTCGGCACGGACCCCGCTCAGCTGCGGGCCGCCATCAGCCCGGCCCTGGGGCCATGCTGCGCAGAATTCATCAATTACCGGCAGGAACTGCCCGAACATTTTCATGCCTTCCAGGTAAAGCCCCATTATTTTGATTTCCAGGCCATCAGCCGCAGCCAGCTCCAGCAGGCGGGGGTGGCGCCTGACCATATCTCGGCAGCCGCTGTCTGCACCGTCTGTGACCGGGACTGGTTTTCCTATCGCCGGGACCGACAAACCGGGCGGTTCTGCAGTGTCATTGGTCTGCGGAATA
>JACQYM010000057.1 GCA_016208225.1 Deltaproteobacteria bacterium
CCTGCTGCTGGTGCTGGACGATTCGGCAAGTTTTACCGGGGACCGGGTGTTTATCGATCCCGGCCTGCTGGTCGCCCATCTGCAGGAGTTTCTGATCACAACCGGGCTGCGCCGCGAGGCAAGTCTTGTCGTGCAGTCCGGCGCCATCCGCAATCTCCATGACCTGATGTTCGTGCTGGGGCTCGGCGCGGACGCCGTCCATCCTTATCTGCTGTGGCGGGTTTCCGCCGGATTTGTCGATGATGGGCTCGCCGGGCCCCGGGTCATCGAGCACACCTTCAGCGTGCTGCAGAAAGGCATGGAAAAGGTGATGTCCACCATGGGCATCCATGAAATCTGCGGCTATGGCCGCATCTTTTCCGCCATCGGTCTGCGTTCCGATCTGGCGGCCATCATGCGGCTGCCAAATTTCTGCGCCTCCGACACCGCCGGCCTGGGGCTTGCCAGCCTGGAGGAGATGGGGGCGCGACGCCAGGCCCGGGCCGCAGCGGCTGATGCCGCCGCCGCGGTTTACAGGGAGCCGGAGCGCAATCCCCGGGTGGGCCGCATCATCCGCAATGCGGCCCTGGCCAAAACCGGCTATGTGGAGATGGCCACGGAGCTGGGACAGGTCGCCGAAGAAATGCCCACCGGCATCCGCCATCTGCTGCGGGTCACGGAGGCGCCCCCGTCCCGGCGACCGACCCCGGACGAGGTGGACATCTCGGTGGGGAACCACGCCATGCCGCTGGTCATTGCCGCCATGTCCTTCGGCTCCCAGGGGGAAAGCTCCTTTCGCACCTATGCCGAGGCGGCGCTCAAGGCCAACATCATCGGTATGAACGGCGAGGGCGGCGAGATTCCGGACATGCTCGGCCGCTACCGGCAGAACCGCGGCCAGCAGATCGCCTCCGGCCGGTTCGGGGTCTTCATCGATTTTCTCAACTCCGCTGACTATCTGGAAATCAAGATCGGCCAGGGCGCCAAGCCGGGCGAGGGCGGGCATCTGCCGGGCAGCAAGGTCTCCGACATGGTGGCCGCGGCCCGCCACTGCAAACCGGGCATCACCCTGATCTCGCCCTCCAATCACCATGATATCTATTCCATCGAGGACCTGGCCCAGATCATCACCGAACTGAAAATCGCCAGTCCCGGCGCCAGGGTGTCGGTCAAGATCCCGGTGACCGGCGGTGTCGGCACCATTGCGGTGGGCATTGCCAAGGCCGGGGCCGATATCGTCAACATCAGCGGTTACGAGGGCGGCACCGGCGCGGCCCGGGAGCATGCCAAACGGTTTGTCGGCCTGCCCGTGGAGATCGGGGTGAGCGAGGCGCATCGCGCCCTGGTCGAATCGGGCCTGCGGGCCGGCATCGAGATCTGGGCCGACGGCGGCCTGCGCAGCGGCGACGATGTCCTGAAAATGATCCTGCTCGGCGCCAACCGGGCGGGGCTCGGCACCGCGGCCATCATGGCCATCGGCTGCATCAGCTGCCGGCAGTGCCATCTGGACCGCTGCCCCAGGGGCATATCCACCCGGCTGCAGACCATGGAGGAGGCGATTGCCAGGGGGTTGAAGGGCTTTGTGCCCCGGGTGGTCGAGGAGGAGGCGGAAAACCTGGCGCGGCTGCTGAAAGCCATCGGCGATGAGCTGCGCCTGCGCACCGCGGCCCTGGGCGAGGCGCGACTGCAGAATCTGGTGGGCAGGACGGACCTGCTGCGCCAGTACCGGCTGCGGGACAGGCTTGATGTGGCTGATATTCTGCGCCGGCCCGGCGCTGCCGATGAAACCGGCCGGCATGCCGGGTCGCAGATCATCAGAAAACCGCTCAGCTACCTGACCAGGCTGATCTCCGATCTGGCCATGGAGCGGTTTGGCCAAGGGGAGAAGGTGGTCCATTTTGCCGAAGAGGAGGTGCGCAGCACCGACCGGGCCGTGGGCACCTATCTGGCCGGTGCCCTGGCCCGCAGTGATGACTCCGGGCCGCGGCACAAGGCGGTGCTGCGCCTCGGTTCCTCGGTGCCGGGCAACGGGCTGTGCGCCTTCGGCAGCGCCGGGGTGGAGGTGATTGTGGAAGGCGGCTCCCAGGACGGCGCGGCCAAGGGCAGCATGGGCGGGTTGCTGGGCGTGTTCAAGGGCCAGAATCTGCTGGGCCGGCATCTTGACGGTTCCACGGGCAAGAGCTTTGCCTACGGGGCCATCGGCGGGCTGTTCATGGTGCAGAATATGGCCGACTCCAGGGCCTGCGTGCGCATGTCCGGCGCGGATGTGGTGTTCGGCGGGAGGATAACCGGCCCGGTGCATGACGAACTGGGCAATCTGGCCAGCCGGGCCCATCTGAAGGGCTTTGCCTTTGAATATATGACCGGGGCCGTGGTCCTTGGCGACCCTGGTCCGTGGATCTGCGCCGGCATGACCGGCGGCGTCATTTACCAGTGTCTCTATCCCGAATACGGCTTTGTCCGGGAGTCGCTGGCGAGAAGGCTGTCGCGCAGCGCCGGTGTGACCATCAGCCATGTGAACAAAGCGGGGATCGATGATCTGCACGAGCTCCTGGGCCGATATATTGTTGAGCTGGAAAAGACCTTTCAGCTCGAGGAGGCGCGGGCCGTGTCCGGGATTCTGCGGGAGGCGGCCGACCGGTTCCTCATGATCCGGCCGCGGGCGCTGCGGCCGGTGTCGGCGGAATGAGAGGAAAGGCAATAGGCAATAGGCAACAGGCATAAGGCAGGCTGGTTTTATTCTTTTACTTATGCCTTATGCCTCTTGCCTTATGCCTTCAGGAGGTATCTGCATGAAAGAGGCGCTGTTTTACGAAAAATCCGAAGAAAGCAAGGTGCTGTGCCGGCTGTGTCACCATCACTGCCTGATCAGCAACGGCAGGCGCGGCCTGTGCGGGGTGCGGGAAAATCGGGACGGTGTCCTCTATTCCATGGTCTATGGCAAGGTGGTGGCCGAGCATGTCGACCCGATTGAAAAAAAACCACTCTATCATTTTCAGCCCGGCACCACCTCCTATTCCATATCCACGTTGGGCTGCAACTTCCGATGCGAGCATTGCCAGAGTTATGAAATATCCCAGTATCCGCAAACCCACGGGGCCGATATCGCCGGGCAGGACCGGTGCCCGGCCGCCATCGTGACCTCGGCCCGCAAGGCGGGTTGCCGCAGTATCAGCTATACCTATGTGGAACCGACCATCTTTTATGAATTCGCCTATGACTGCGCCGTGTCGGCCCGGCAGCGCGGGCTGGCGAATGTCTTTGTCAGCAACGGCTACATGGGCCATGAGGTAGCCCGGGCCCTGTCCGGCGTGCTGGACGCCATTAATATCGATATCAAGGCGTTCACCGAGAAATTCTACCGGCAGGTCTGCAAGGCGCGGCTGGCGCCGGTGCTGGAAAATGTCCGCCTGCTGCATGAGCTGGGCGTCTGGGTGGAGATCACCACCCTGATCATTCCCGGCTGGAATGATTCCCCGGACGAACTGCGCGACATCGCCCGTTTCATCAAGGGGGTGGACCCGGCTATCCCCTGGCATGTCACGGCCTTTCATCCCACCTACAAGATGCTTGACCGGCTGCCGACCCCGGCGCCGCTGCTGCTGCAGGCCAGGGATATCGGTCATGCCGAGGGGCTGCGTTTCGTCTATTGCGGCAATATTGCCGGCGCCGGCGGGGAAAACACCGTCTGCCCGGCGTGCTGCAAAACGTTGATCAAACGGGTCGGCTACCGGATCGCCGACAATCTTCTGGTTGACGGCCGCTGTCCGTCCTGCCGGGAGACGATTCAAGGTTTCTGGCAGTAATACAACTCGAATAAATTTTCTTATAAAAAAAGGAGGCAATAGCATGGGCCAACAAAAGGAATCAATCAAAATGGCGATCAAGGATGAGTTTCTCGGCCGCTTCAGAAGCATGAACGCCAAGGCCGGGGACGTGCTTCCCGTGGGCTGGCTCTACGACGATTTCATGTCGAACCTGAGCGCCAAGGAGCAGAAGGCCTTTGAGGAGATTGTCAGCGAAATGATCAAGGAAGGATTGATCGAGTATGTCGGCGGGGCAAAGCCGACCTATGCCATAACCCAGAAGGGACTTGATATTCTATGCTGACCGGGAGGCCGGGAGGCAAGGCCTGTTTCCGACGGGCGATGCCGCTGGAGGCAGAGCCTTGCCGGTAGAAAGCGCGACAGCCAGGGTGGAGAAGATCATGAACAGGACAATGATTGAACGGATGGTTGAGGTGAGCGACAGGGTCGGTTTTCTCTTCATCGCCACGGCAGACCGGAACGGCGTGCCGCACATGGCCAGTGCGCGGCGGGCGGAACAGATGGCCGGCGACCGGATTGCCGTCACCGAGTGGTTCTGTCCCGGCACGGTCGCCAATCTGCGGGAAAATCCCCGTATGTCAATCGTGGTATGGGACAGCGTCAGCGACACGGGCTACCAGCTGATCGGCGAAGCGGAAAAAATTGAAGATGTCGCCATGCTGGACGGGTTCGAGGCCGTACGGGCCGAGACGCCCCCCGTGCCCCAGATCGAGCGCAGGCTGATCGTGCGGGGCAGGGAGGTCTATGCGTTCAGGCAGCGGCCGCATAGCGACACGCCGGTGGAATAAGACGTGACCGGCAACCGATCAGGCCCGGCCTTCCTTGACATGGGCAAAAACCCGGTAGAGGTCCCGGACCCTGGTGCGCAGGCTTTTCAGTTTGCGGGAGTCCTCCTCGGGCAGCCAGCGGGGTTCGCTGATGGCATAGATGCTCTTGTGCATATCGTCGATGGCGGATTCGGTAACATTGCACCACTCATCGTTGCAGATGTGGGACATTTCCCTGGCCTCTTTGAGCTCCGCTTCCAGGATATCGAGGCTTTTATCGAGATTTGCCATGAAATTCTGGTGAGCTATGAGCATGGTATCTTCCATATCTTTTTGTTTGAGCATAATTTTCCTCCGGGATGTTTGGGTTAATGGGTAGCAAATCGTGCGCGTTCAGACCGGCCATGATCTCCGGCGGGCCCGTTTTTTCTATCCGCCGAAATCATACATTTTTTCCATGGAGCCGGTGGGCAATTTGTCCATCTTGCGGATGATGTCATGGAGTCTTGCCTTCCAGGCATTGCGCTCGATATCAACATTGCGGCAATAATCTTGCAGTTCCATGGGGAGACCTCCTTTTGTGATGCAGAAGGAAAGAAAATACGGATTTTCCGGTAACGGCACATCACAGAAGGGAAAAAATGCAAGATAAAGGCCACAGGGGGATGGGACAAAAAAAGCTACTGATTCCACGGGATAGGGAAAAGTGTCCGCTCTCTCCACCCGGCATGGCAGATACTTTTCCCGTGTTGTCCGGTATTTCCGGACAACTTGTCCGCCCTGGCAAGAATACGAGAGGATAAATAAGGAACATCATGCATCCCGAACTGTCGGATCATTCCATACTGGCGGCGCCTGGGGCTTCTTCACCGGCGGTGATCACCCTCTTTCTGTGCGGCGACGTGATGACCGGCCGCGGCATTGACCAGGTGCTGCCCCATCCCTGTGCGCCTGAGATTTACGAGTCAGTAATGCGCAACGCCGCGGGCTATGTGCAGCTTGCCGAAGAGGTGAACGGCCCGATTCCCCGCCCGGTCGACTATCCCTATATCTGGGGCGATAGCCTGGAGGTGCTGGCGAAGCTGCAACCTGACCTGCGCATCATCAACCTGGAAACCAGCGTGACGACCAGCAATGATTTCTGGCCGGGCAAGGGCATCAACTACCGGATGCATCCGGACAATATCGGCTGCCTGACCGCGGCCCGCATCGACTGCTGTACCCTGGCCAACAATCATGTGCTCGACTGGGGCCACGACGGCCTGGTCGAAACCCTGGAGGTGCTGCAACAGGCCGCCATTGCCAGCGCGGGCGCCGGCCTGGACCAGCAGGAGGCGCAAACGCCGGCCAGCCTGATCGTTCCCGGCAAGGGCAGGCTGCTGGTCTTTGCCGGGGGTGCGGGCACGAGCGGCGTACCGGCAGACTGGGCCGCGGGCCTGGCCCGGCCGGGCGTCAACGTGCTGCCCGATTTCAACGGCCAGACGATGTGGCGCATCAAAACAGCGGTGTCAGCCGTCAGGGAGCCGGGTGATGTGATGCTTTTTTCCATTCACTGGGGCGACAACTGGGGCTATCATATTCCTGCCGCGGAAAGACGTCTGGCCCATCAGCTGATTGATGAGGCGGGAGTGGACGTGGTGTACGGCCATTCGTCCCATCACGTCAAGGGCATCGAAGTGTACCGGGACCGGTTGATTCTCTATGGCTGCGGTGATTTTCTCAATGACTATGAAGGCATCTCGGGTTATGAGCAGTTCCGTGGTGATCTCTCTCTCATGTATTTCCCGGCCTTTGACGCCTCTTCCGGCCGACTGATGCGGCTCGACATGGTCCCCATGCAGATCAGACGTTTCCAGACGGTGCGCGCCGGTATGAGCGACAGCGAATGGCTGGCCGCCACATTGAACAGAGAGGGGAAGCAGTTCGGCACCAGGGTGGAGTCAGCCGGGGACGGCATGCTCAGCCTCAGGTGGGACTAAACGATAAACCGGCAACCCGGAACCTGGAAATCCATTCTCATGAAAATCCTGCTGATCAATACCAACCGCAACAAGAGCCCCATGCCGGTTGTGCCGCTGGGGGCGTGCATGGTGGCCGAGGCCGCGGCAAGGGCCGGCCACCATGTCAGGTTCCTCGACCTGATGTTTGCCGGTGAGCCGCTCAAGGCGATCGAGCAGGCCATAAAACAGGCCGCTCCCGAGGTGATCGGGGTATCCATCCGTAATATCGACAACAATGACATGCTGAACCCGGTTTTTTTCGCCGGCGACTGCCTGCCGCTGCTGCAAAGGATACGGTCCCTGACCGAGGCGCCGGTCGTGCTCGGCGGGGCCGCGGTGTCGGTGATGCCGGAGCAGCTGCTGCGTTTTACCGGGGCCGACTGGGCCGTGACCGGGGAGGGCGATACGGTGTTTCCGGAACTGGTGCATGCCCTGGCCGAGGGTCGTTCCCCGGACCAGCTGCCCGGCCTTGCCTGGTTTGCCGACGGCAGGTTTCAGCGCAATGCCCCGGCCAGGGAAGGGTGCGCCGGCCGATTTGTGGTGCCGCAATTTTCCCGCTGGCTCAATCTCGCCGCCTATAAAAAGAATATGGCCACCGCGCCGCTGCAGACCAAACTCGGCTGCCATTTCCAGTGTATTTACTGCACCTACCGCAGAATCGAGGGCAACGCCTATCGGCTGATGGACCCGGCAGGCACGGTGGTGGCGGTCCATGCCTATACCGCCATGGGATTCAGAAACGTTGAATTCGTGGACTCGCCCGTTTGAAAAAGGGCTTTTCCGCCGAGGTGGTGCATCGCGCCGCGGAAACCATCCGGCGGCACCGGCTGCCCTGCATCTGGATCTTCATGCTGGGCGGGCCGGGGGAGACCGAGGCAACGGTGGAGGAGACCCTCAGCTTTGCCCGGACAGCCATCCGCGCCTCGGATGCCGTTTTTTTCACCACCGGCATCCGCATTTACCCCGGCACGGAGATAGACCGGATTGCCCGGGACCAGGGCGTACTGTCCCTTTCTCCCGATCAGATGCTGGAGCCTTTTTTTTATGTGTCGCCGGAGCTGGACCGGGTCTGGCTGGCGAAGCGCATCCGCCGGGCCATGCGGGAAAACTTCCATTTCATGAACGGTGACACCTTTGATCTGCCTTTTCTGCCCACAATCAACCGCATCGGCAGCCTGGTCGGCATCGAGCCGCCGCTCTGGCGGTACACCAGATTCATCCGCCGCGGCCTCAGGCTGGCCGGAGTTGACGCATGAGCAGGCAACCATGTGAGCGGACGGCCCCCGCGGCGGCCTATATCGCCGCCATCGGCGTGGCCACCCCGGACTTTGCCGTGAGCCAGCAGGAGGCGGTCGATTTTCTGCTGCACCACTATGACGGCGTGCTGAGCCCCCGCAGCCTGCGGATCGTCAAAAAAATATTTGCCCATCCGGCCATCAGGCAACGCCGGCTGGCGGTGGATGCGCTGCCGAGTCTGCTCGCCGAGGACCAGAACAGCCGGATCGAACGGTTCACCCGCCAGGCCGTGGCGCTTGCCGGCCGGGCCATTGTCAATGCCCTGGCCGGCACCGCGTACCGGCCGGAGCAGATCACGACCCTGATCGTCAATACCTGCACCGGCTATATCTGTCCCGGTCTCTCCACCTATCTCATTGAAGAACTCGGCTTATCCGGAAGGGTACAGGCCTTTGACCTGGTGGGAGGGGGATGCGGCGGGGCGATTCCCAACCTGCAGCTGGCCGGAACGCTTGCGCGGGCAGATAGTGCGGCGGTGGTGGTCAGCGTCTCCGTGGAAATATGCACCGCCACCTTTCAGATGGGGGACGATATCAGTCTCATTGTCTCCAATGCCCTGTTCGGGGATGGGGCGGCAGCGGCCCTGGTCACCAGCCGCCCCGGTCCGTGGCAGCTCGTGGCCGCCGCCAACCTGACAGA
>JACQYM010000181.1 GCA_016208225.1 Deltaproteobacteria bacterium
CGAAAAAAGCAGAAATTGCGGATCAGCGCCGTGCAACCGGCAGATACGCTGCAGCCTTCTCAGGACCCAGGCCATGTGGCTGCCGAACACGCCACGGTAGGTATGGACCTCATCGATGACCACATGGGTGAGATTTGCCCAAAACGGTCCCCAGCCGCCATGATAGGCCAGCATGGAGAGATGGAGCATGTCCGGGTTTGTGATGAGGATGTTGGGCGGATTGTCGCGCAGCTTGCGGCGCTGGTAGCCGGAGGTGTCGCCATCAAAGATGGCCGCCGCCGGCTCACGCGGCACACTGAGCCGCCCGGTCATCTCCCGGATGGTGCGGAGCTGGTCCTGGGCCAGGGCCTTAAGCGGAAAAAGATACAGGGCCGCCGCAGCGGGCTGCCGCAGCACCATCTCCAAAACCGGCAGATTGTAAATCAGGCTCTTGCCGCTCGCCGTGGGGGTGGCGACCATCACATCCCGGCCCTGCCGTATTTTCTCAATGGCCGCCACCTGATGGCTGTAGAGCCGGCTGACGCCGCACGCCGCCAGCGCCCCCTGCAGGGAAGCGGGCAGCGGCACGGAAAGCTCGGCAAAACAGCCGTCTCCGCCTTCGATCCGCTCATGGTGCACCACCTGCGGCCCGAAACGGGGTGACCCCTTCAGGGCGGTAATATATTCCGCAACCGTACCCGTTTCACTGCTCATGCTGCAACAACCATAATACCCATCCCGGCATCCCTGATTCGCCATATTTCCGCCCGCTTCAGCAATCCCCAATTAACCATTTTTCGCCGGGGGTTGCAAAGATTTGTCATGGCTGCCTTCCATACGTCGTGTTCCCGCCATTGACAAGTCTGAGAACATGAGAGTATGCTCCCAGCATTCCTTCTGCTTCATTATATGACCTGATTCCGCCTGAAATGATGCCTGAAATGAAAAATTCTTCCAGCCCATGACCGCTTTTTTTTTTTTTTTTAATATGGCGCTGTCGTTTTCCTGTTTTCTTGATCTGCGCGTCAGGGAAGCAGAGCGGCATTTTTCCTTCGGACTTGTCCGAATCATATTGATTTTGCCGCTGCTTGCCGGCGAATACACCTATTTTGCCTCTTCTCTGCTGACCGAGCCGATAGCCCCCCTCATATTTTCAGAAAACATCTACTCCCTGTTCATGATTATCATGGCCTACAGGATGCGATACGCTATTCATCCGGAGGGCCGGAAGCCGCTCCTGTTTTTTCTGACAACCCTGACGTTAGCCGCCGGCGTGCTCGCGGCAGGCGGGTACTGGCTATACAGCCCGCCGGCCCATGCCCGTGTCGAAGATATGTTCATTCTCCCGCAATACGGGCTGCTCTATTTTTCTTCCCTGTTCGTCCTGCTCGCCGTCCTGGGAACGGTCTGGCGTCTGGAACATTTCTGGGGAGCCCTGGCTGCGAAGGGCCGTTGGGAATATAAATATGTGATTATCGGTTTTTTCCTTCTCTGCGGCGCCTTTGCCTGGTCGTCTTCCTATCGGATTACCTATTTGCGCCTGGTTGCCGAGCACCTCCTGCTGCTTGCGATTTTACTGGTGATCGCCTGGCTCATGATCGTTTACGGCATTATCCGTCATCGTTTGCTCAACCGTAAAATATTTGTCTCCAGACAGGTGGTCTATTCCACAATCGCGCCGCTCATCTTCGCCGGATATCTCCTGTTGTTGGGGATTGTCTCGCTCCTGATGCGGGCCTTCGGTTTCTCCCTGCCGTTTCTTCTGCAGTGGCTGCTGGTGATCAGCGGATTAGTGCTCATTGCGGCATTTGCCCTCTCGGCTGAGGTGCGCAATCGAGTGAAGTATTTTATCAGCACTCATTTTTACGTGAATAAATACGAATACCGGGATGAGTGGCTGGCATTCTCCTATCTTCTGCGGGGGGAATTGAATGAAAAAGGCGTTGTCCATGCCCTGCGCCAGGTTTTATCCCATAGTCTTTATACAACCGAAATCATGATCTGGCTTGGCGATGACGTGCAGGGCTACAGACTTATCACGGACCGGAGCGCTGCCGAATCACCCCATGGGAAATTAGGACCCGCCGATCCTCTGATTCTGTATCTCAAAAACCACGAGCGTTTTTACCTCGAAGATTGCAAAACCGAGCCGAAAGCAGCAGAATTGGCTGAGCAGAAACGTGATTTTTTTGATGCATCC
Source organism: Deltaproteobacteria bacterium (assembly GCA_016208225.1). Taxonomy (GTDB): domain Bacteria; phylum Desulfobacterota; class Desulfobulbia; order Desulfobulbales; family SURF-16; genus SURF-16. Next base: position 2,180 of record JACQYM010000181.1, read on the forward strand.
AACAATGTATTGATAGTGCCCCTTGCCATTGGGGAACATTGCGTCGGGCTTATCGGTCTCGGGCCGGAGTTCACCGGCGGAATTTACGGGAATGACGATTTTGACCTCCTGGCCGCATTGGGCTCCCAGGCAGCTTCCGCCCTTCTTGCCGTGCGGATGGCCGAAGAACTGGCGCATGCCCGTGAACAGGCCGCCTGGGAGATATTATCCGCCTTTGTCCTGCATGATATAAAAAACGCCGCAACCATACTCTCCCTTGCCCGGGAAAATGCCCCGACGCATATCAACAATCCTGAGTTTCAGCAGGATCTGCTGGAATCGCTGGACGATGCCTTGAAAAGAATGACCAAGGTGCAAACCCGCCTGCATTCCCTGCAAGGTGAAATTGTGCCGGTATGGCAGGAACTGGCTCTCCGCCCATACCTCGAACAGTGCATCGGAAAACTGGGCCGCAAACTGCCTGACCTGGCAATCGATGTACAGTGCGATTATGACGACCGGATTCGTATTGACCCGGAAATTTTTTCACGCATTCTTGAAAATCTCCTCCTCAACTCTTTAGAGGCGGGCGGCGCCGGCACCAAGGTGCTGATCCATACGACTCGGATTGTGCCGGAAGTCATTGCGCTGGAAATCATTGAGCTGGAAATCATTGACAACGGCCCCGGCATACCGCCCGATCTCCTGCCGGATCTCTTGTTTGAACCGTTTAAAACCGCAAAACCGAAAGGGAGCGGGATAGGCCTCTGGCAGGTCAGAAGTCTGGTGGAAAGTCTGGGGTGCACTATTGCCGCGGAGAATATTGCACAAGGCGGGGCGCGATTTTTGCTGCGACTTCCTGCGGGAAAAACGGAATGACAGGTAAAATTGATCGACTCGTAAAAACTAAAAATTAACCACAGAGAGCACAGAGCCCACAGAGACAACTAATTGTAATTAATAATATTTTCTCTGCGAATCCTGTTAGTTCCATGGCCTGGCGTGGACGAACTGAATCAAACTCATTTTCCTTCCCCGCAGCACCTGTGTCGAAAAAATTTACACATGGTCGCTTCAATATCGATTCCTATTTCTCCCCCAAAAATTTAATCCAATAAATTCCGAGCGATAGGAACTTGGCAGCTTAATTGCGAGATTTCCATTCCGACGAAATTACCAGGTGAAGCGTGACCAAATTGAGGGTGCAAAAGGAGGCCCAGTGAACGCCGATAAAAAAATCACCGAACGAAGAGCCCATAAACGTTTGCCGATCAAGGAGCGAGTCCTGGTATTTATCATCCCGTCGGCAACCGGCAGCTTGTATCATGTTGTCGATATCGCAGAAGGCGGTCTCGCTTTCCGCTATATCGGCAAAGAGGAAATGACAGGGGAAATCAGCCGGTTAAGTATGCTGGTCGGGGACAACCTCTGGCTTGACTCGGTGCCGGTCAGCCCCAGCTTCGATGTGCCGATCAACAATGGGTACATTCCCATGCGCAAAAAGGGAATTCGCTTCGGCTCCCTCTCGTCCATCCAGAAGAACAAGCTGCAGGATTTTCTGCAAAGGACTGCCGCGGGGAGGAATGTGTAAAATATTTCGACACCCCTTCAGCGTGGTAGAGCAAAATTTGTTGTAATTTATCCGGCGCGTCTGGCCCGGCTGAACATAACCCTCTGAATTGGTAAGCATTGTCGATGATTACTATCAACACCTGACCGCTGAAGTGTGTCGATTTTCTTTACAGCCGCGCGCCACGGATCCCGGAAAAATAAATATTACCGTTGCAAATCAGCGTGTTGCTGTCATGGCATAATGACTGCATATAAGTTCCATATTAGTAGTCATGAGCCTTTGATTATGAAGCGCCAAATTGATTTACATAAATGAGGAGGGGAGAAAATTATGAAAAAAACATTGATCGGTATTGGGGCAATACTGCTGGTTGCAGGCATGACTGGGATGGCGAGTGCGACCGCCATAAACTTTGATCTGGCAGGAAGCACAGGTGGTTCATATGTCAGTGTTACGGATAGTGCGCCACTTGCGACATTGACTGCAAACCTAGCCAGTGACTTGGATGATCAAATATTTACCCTTAATGATGGAGAGACACGAGCGGTTGACTTTTTTACACTTACTGCCTCTGGTTTTGCTCTATGGCCTGAATATGATATCACAGCTACGTTAGCATTTGATCTCCCCGAGATTGACGCCGCTGGTTCTGGGGGTGGACACTTTTTCACAATAGGTGGGATAATATCTGCAGGGACTTTATCCTGGGATCCAGCAACACTTCCGGATACTTTTGTGGATGCGTTTGGAAATACTATTTCGGTTGACTTTGAGGATGGATGGACAATTGGACTCGGAAATACCGCAACAGTGCATGCTTATATAACCAATCAAGGTGGAGGCACAGCCCCGGTCCCCGAACCTGCCACCATGCTGCTGATGGGTACCGGACTGGCCGGTCTGGTAGCGGCCCGCAGGAAAAAATCCAAAAAAGCATAACAGCGATATTTTCGCAGATCACATCACAAAAAATCCCCCGACTGCGGGGGATTTTTTGTGCGCTTGCCGCTTTTTCCCAAACACATCAAATATAACGTCTCTTCTCACCACGGAGGCCACAGAGATCGCAGAGAAAATATTTTTTAATTACAATTAGTTATCTCTGCGGGCTCTGTGCTCTCTGTGGTTAATTTTCAGTTTTCACGAGTCCGTCAAATATCTATCCGGTGCTTTTTTATCAGATCGTGCAAGGTCGGCCGGCTGGTGGCAAGCAGCTTGGCCGCCTGGCTGATATTGTTGCCGGTCAATGCCAATGCCTGCTGCACGCATCTTTGTTCGGCCTGATCCCGCGCTTCCTGCAGCGTCAGAAGTCTCTGGTTTATCTTATCCTTCTTTTCCTCTTCCAAGCCCAGGTTGTCCGGCATAATCAGCTGGCCGGAAATCACGGCAAGCGCCCGGCGAATGCGATTCTGCAACTCCCGGACATTGCCCGGCCAGGAATGGGCTGACAGGGCTGCAATGGCACCCGGAGAGAATGATACATGCCCTGCTTTCAGGGCCTTGGCCTCGGTCTGGAGAAAATGCTGGGCCAGCATAATGATGTCTTCCGGCCGTTCTCGTAAAGGCGGCAATTGTACCGGCACCACATTTAAACGAAAATAGAGGTCTTCCCTGAACGTTCCCTTGCCAATTGCCTCGTGCAGATCAATATTTGTCGCGGCAATAATCCGGACATCCAGGGACAGGGTCTTGTTGCCCCCTATTCTCTCAATGGTGCCTTCCTGCAGGCAGCGCAATATTTTTACCTGCAGGGCCAAGGGCAGCTCACCTATCTCGTCAAGAAAGAGCGTCCCCCCATCCGCCAGCTCAAATTTGCCGATTTTCCTGGCTGCCGCCCCGGTAAAGGCGCCTTTTTCATGGCCGAACAGTTCGCTTTCCAGAAGATTTTCAGGTATTGCCCCGCAGTTGATAATGACAAAAGGTTTGCTGCTCCGGGAACTGAGTTCATGGATGGCATGGGCGACCATTTCCTTGCCGGTGCCGGATTCACCGCTGACAAGAACCGGATAATCGTTACAGCTCACCTTCCGGATGAGGGTAAATAACTTCTGCATCGCCGGCGACACTCCAAGCATGCGGCACAGGGAGCCGCTCTGTTCGGCCTGCTGCTGCAGCCGCCGATTTGCCTCTTCAAGATCATACATCCTGAAAGTGCGGGTTAAGATAATCTTTAATACTTGCAGGTCGATAGGCTTGGCGCAGAAATCAACGGCACCAAGCGAAACGGCTTTCACAGCATTTTCCTGTTCCGCATTGCCGGTGATCACGATGGTTTTGGTATGTGGGGCAACGGAGGATATTTCCGCCAGAAGTTTTAACCCTTCCCCGGGAATGTCGGGGTCCGGCGGGAGACCGAGATCGAGAGTCGCAACCGGGAAAACGCCGGAGGCGAGCAGCTGCCTTGCCCTATGCGCATCAGGGGCGATGGTGATGTCATACAGCTCATTGAGAGACCATTTCAGTTGCTTGGCCACCGACGGTTCATCTTCGATAATCAACAGCTTTTCTTTTGACACCGGCAACTCCTGTGGTCAGCTTGTCAGCGGCTTTATCATTGCGGTTTGGTTCACCTGCCGGCGCCATTCCCTCATATTTGATGGCGTCGTAAAAAGTCCGATCTACTGCGTTGTAGGTTTTTGACAGGGACTCGACATACCACATGTATTGTCGAGCCCCTGTCAAAAACACTACGCCTTGTATATCAAACTTTTTACTTAGCCATCTGGCAGCTTCGATGTGACTTTTTACGCGATGATCATATTTAACACCATGGCGCCGATTTACGCAACGGCGCCCCGGTATCCGTAAGTAAACACAACACTGATATTTAGCATTGAAAGGAAGCCGGAAAAAGGATAAATGGAAAAGTTTAAGCGTTCCGCACGTTTCTTTGCGGGTAACTGCCCAAATTTCCGACACAAAGAATTGTTATCTGAGCCATGAAGAAAAAAACCACCATCGCCATCATCGGCCCCAGGGGCTCCCATGCCTGGCAGGCGGCCGCCAGATTCTCCCCGGACAGCGCCATCAGCAGCTATGCCCACATCAATGCCGCGGTTGAGGGGTTTATGCGACAGGAGACCGACTTTCTGCTCCTGCCGGTTTACAACAGCAGGATCGGCGGCATCGTCCGCTCCTTCCAGGCCATGGAAAAGATGAAAAGCGCCTTCTGGGTGGACAATATCGTGCTGCCCATCCATCTCTCCCTGGGCTCCCTGGAGAAGTGGGAGAAGCTCACGGTGCTGCTCGGCACAAAATCGGTGCTGCGCCAGTGCGAGGACCATTTTGCCAGAACCTTTCCCCAGGTCGCCCTGCTCAGCGTGCCGGACCTGGAAGAGGCGATCGCCGAAATCAGGGAGGGCAACCTGCTGGACCGGGGCGTGATCGAGGCGGAAGAGCTGCTCATCGACCAGGGGTTGATCATCCGCGAACGGGAAATCATCTCCCACAACAAGACCCGCTTCGCCGTTCTGGGCCATAAACCGGCGGCCCGCACCGGATACGACGCCACCTCCCTCATCACCGTGCCCCTGAAAGACCGGGTGGGCATGCTGTATGACACCCTGGGCGAATTCACCCGCCGGGGCATCAATATTCTTGACCTGCGGGCCGAAGCGGATGCCAGAACGCAGAAACTGCAGATCTACATCGAAGCGGAAGGCCACCAGCACGATCCGGTCGTGGCCGCGGCCCTGGAAAGCCTGGAAAAACAGGTGATCCAGGAAGTCGATTCCGTAAAAATCCTGGGCAGCTACCCGCGGGTGGACATGCGGGTCAAACGCATCAAGACCTTCGGCTTCATCGGCACCGGCGACATGAGCAAATGGTTTGCCGCCAAGCTTGAGCACGAAGGCTACAAAACGCTGCTCACCGGCCGCTCCACCCCGCTGCGCCCCGAACAGATGATCCGGGAGGCGGACGTGGTGATGATCTGCGTGCCCATCAGCCACACCTCGGACACCATCAAACAGTACGGCCCGCTGCTGGCCGACGGCCAGGCCCTGATCCTGCTGGCCGGCGAGGCGGAAAAAACCCTGAATACTGCCATGACCCACACCGGACCGGGAGTCGAACTGATGCTGGTGCACAATCTCTGGGGTCCGGCCGTCGCCACCATGAAAGACAAAAACGCCTCGGTGGTGCGGACCACGCGCAGCGGCCCGCTGTGCAGCGAGTTTGAGGCCTTCCTCTACAAGCACGGGGTTGATATCTGCCATGACTCGCCCAGCGGCCATGACCTGCTCATGGGCGTGGGCCAGAAACTGCCCACCACCGTCTCCGTGGCCCTGGCCGCCGCCCTGGCTGAGAATAATATCAACACCGCCGACATCGGCAGACACTCCACCCTTACCTCCCTGTACGGTATCCTGGCCATGGCCCGCATCCACAATCAGAATCCGCGCACCTATGCCGAAATCATGTCCACCGGCGGCGACGGCCGGAAGATCGTCAAGAGCTTTGCCGAAAACATCCTCAAGCTCATTACCCTGTCAGAGGAGGGCAATATCCAGGAACTGTGCGATATTATCGAGGCAAACAGAGACTATCTGTCCGACGATTTTCTGAAATCCTCCATGAAACAGTCCCTGGCGGTTGATGAAGTATTGGGGAAATTGGTCTGAAATATGAACACCCTGCTGGAATTGAGTACCCCCCCGCTGCTGGGCGCCTTTATCGGCTACATGACCAACTATGTGGCGATCAAGATGCTCTTTCGACCGCTGCATCCCTGGAAAATCTTCTGCCTGCGGGTGCCGATGACCCCCGGCGTCATCCCGCTGAAGAGACATCAGCTGGCCGAAAATATCGGCGAGATGGTGGGGGAACATCTGCTGACCAGCCAGGATGTGAGCCGGGCAATCAGCGGCAGCCGCTTTCAGAAGGACCTGGAGGAACTGATCAACAGCCGGATCGCCGCCATGCTCCGCAAGGATCTTGGCCCGATCACCACCGTCATTCCAGCCCGGTTCCACACCTATTTCCAGACAACCGTCAAAATCCTGCGGCTGCGCTTTATCACCCACATGCATGCCTACCTGGAAAGCGAGGATTTCGCCCGCACCATTGACAGGGCGGTGGCCGGCCACGCCGCCGCTCTGCTGGCGCAACCCCTGGACCGCAGCTTCCCCGCGGAAAACCGGGAACACCTCTACGGCTTCCTGGAAAAAAGCGCCACTGACCTGCTCGCCAGCCCGGCAGTCAAGGAGTGGGCCGCGGCCCCCTCGGCCCGCTGGCCGCCATGATGGCAGGCTTTGTCAGCGCCGACACCATCCGCGGCAAGGTCGGCGGTTATCTGGATGAAAAGGGTGATGAATTAGGCAGCTGGCTGGCCGATGAAACCGTGCGGCAGGAAGCGGCACGGCTGCTCCGGGACAAGGCCGACGAACTGCTCCGGACGCCGCTTGCCATCCTGCTGCAGAAGGTCGAGCCGGAGAAAATCAAGGAGTTGAATCAGGATTTCAGCGCCAAGATAAGCGAACTGCTGGCAAAGCCGGGCACCGCGGCCTCGCTGACCGGTATCCTGCGGGATGCCCTATCCTGCCAGACGGCACGGCCGCTTTCCGCGATCATTACCGATCTGTTCGGCGCCGATGCGGTGCAGAAAGGTCAGCAATGGACAGCGGCGGAGGTGACCGCCATCTTCCGTTCCGCCGGGGTGAAACAGCTGCTCGCCGATCTGGTGGTGACCCTGGTGGAAAAAAAGCTGCTGCAGAAACCGATCGGCCCCCTGGCCGGTCTGCTGCCCAAGGATGTGCAGACCTCCTTTGCCGAATACATCCTGCAGCAGGTGAACGACCTGCTGGTCAGGGAGGTGCCGGGCCTGGTGGATTCGCTGAACATCAGAAAAATCGTCACCAAAAAGGTCGATTCCCTGGACCTGCTGCGCCTGGAGAAACTGCTCATGGGCATCATGCAGGAACAGTTCAAATACATCAACCTCTTCGGCGGCCTGCTCGGCTTCCTGATCGGTCTGCTCAACCTGCTGGTGCTGGAATTGTGATGGCCGATTTTTCTTTCTTTTTGAGTTTTTTTACTTTTTTCCCGAAGGAACTTGATCGAAATATCTTCATAGTTCCCTCAATCAAATTGATATTCTTCTTTCTCTCCCTGCTCCAGCTCTGCGAGCCCGATAAATATTTCTTTGATCAGATCATAGGTTAGATCGGGATTTTCCTCTGCGCACTTTCCAATCTTTGCCCAATTTTCAACTTGGCCAGCCAAGGACCGGTGATCTATTTTGCTGTATTTACGTGCTTCATTTAATAAATCATCAGAAATTCTTACTCTGGTTGGCATTTTGCGACCTCCTGCATTGATATTCATATCTATGATTCTACATAGGTCACAATGTAGCAAATTGCAATTTTGTCCTTTCATTTGTCTCATGGGTTGCATACCTGTCCCCGTAGATGTGAAGGGGACTAAACCGTTACGCCGCGGCCCGATGACGGCCACCACCGGAAACATATCGAGCAGCCCGTTGATTTTCTCCGCAAGAACTCTTTTTTTATCCATGATATTTACAATCTGCTCGTAAAATTCATGGGTGTTGTCAACTTCCCGTTCCTTTGGTGGTTTATAACCGGCTGGCATAAGCTGACGCCGAGCGAAGCGAGGGAACTTGGCCGAAGGCCAAGCGTTCAGCTTGATGCCATTGTTCGCCTTTTTATGTTATTTTGGGTAGTTATGAAACTTCTACACGCAGACTTTTGCCAAGGGCTTGAGCAAATTTCTCTAATGTTGAAAGTTTAATATCTTCTGCGTGGTTCTCAATTCGCGAAATTGCTGTTTTTTTTGTATTGAGTTTTTTTGCGAGTTGTTCTTGGGTTAAGCCAGCTTCCTCTCTCGCAACTTTCAGCATTACGCCAATTTTAAATTCTTCATACCCGGACTCATAGCCTTTGGCAAAGGCTGGGTCGCTGGACTTACGTTTGGCAACATATGATTTAAGTCTTTTCATGTTATTTCCTCCTCTCGAAGTAATCCTTCTTTCTGGCTTCTGCGATCTTGATGGCCTGGGGAGGCGTTTTTTGAGTTTTCTTTTGGAATGCGCATTTTGGACGGGGTCAGTTCTTGAAAAATTACTTTCTTATATCGCAAAACCTGCCCCCTGAATTCTTTCTCTAGTTGGGTTAAGGTGCTGGTTCCTCTGGAAGCTGCGCACCATGCCACACTGCAACAATCCAAACGACATCGACTTTGATTTTATAAAAAAACCGATATGGCGATATAGCCACCTCCCCAAAGCCCTCAACAAACTTACTTTTCAAGACCTTACCA
>JACQYM010000182.1 GCA_016208225.1 Deltaproteobacteria bacterium
ATCAGGCAATAGGCGGCAATGGTTGCCAGCAGGAACAGTTTTGGCTGATGGCTCATGGGTGATGACTCATGGCTGATGGTGGTTAAAATCCGCAATCCGCATTCCGAAATCGAAAATCCCTTCCCGTACCATACCACAAAATATATTAAAATTGACAGCAGCAGGGCAATGGTGGTTTTATTTTCCCGTGGACATTTTTTACCGCAAGGAATAGAGCAACGTTATGATACCGGATTATCCTCATTTTTCCGAACTTGACCTGATCCAGCGACCCACCCTGCATCCGTTGTTTCAGCAGCTGCCGGACGGCATTTCCGAGTTTACCTTTGCCACCCTCTATCTGTTTCGGGAGAGCCATCAATACCGGGCGGCCTGGCTGGCGCCGCACATATTGCTCATTGTCGGCGCTGACCGCGGCAACCCCTTTTTCATGCTGCCCTTCGGGCTGCCGGATGAGAAGATGCTGCAGCAGCTTTTTGCCGACTATGGCGCGATGAAGTGCGTCTCCGCCCCGCAGGCCGAGGTGCTGGCCGCCATGGGCTATCGGCTGGCGGAAGACCGGGACAACTTCGATTATCTCTACCGGCGCCGGGACCTGGCGGAGCTGACCGGCAACAGATTTCACAAGAAGCGCAATCTGATCAAGGCCTTTGTCAGCAATTACAGCTATGAGGGGCGGCCACTTATGGACGAGTATATCGGGGATGCCCTCCGCGTTCTTGAACTCTGGCGGCAGAGAAGGGATGACCCGGGTGATTACGCGGCCGCGAAAGAGGCGCTGGAAAAATCCGAGGAGCTGCAGCTGTGCGGCGGTATCTACTATATTGACGGCCAGCCGGCGGCCTACACCCTGGGCGAGGAGTTGATGCGGGGCAGGAGTTTTGCCATCCATTTTGAAAAGGCGGTGGGCGAGTATAAGGGGCTGTGGCAGTTTATCAATCAGGCATTCGCCTCGATTCTGCCGGAAAAGTATGATACGATCAACCGGGAGCAGGATCTGGGCGACGAAGGTTTGCGCCATGCCAAGCTCAGCTATAAACCGGTTGATTTTATCAAGAAATATCGGGCGTTGCCCCAGGCAAACGGAGAAGTGAATTCGGTGCTTTCATTATGACAAATATTGATGAATTCATAAAAAGTCTATTTTCACCACGGAGCACACGGAGTTCACAGAGAAAACATCCTTAATTACAATTAGTTATCTCTGTGGGCTCTGTGCTCTCTGTGGTTAATTTTCAGTTTTTAATATTGCAGCAACATTACATATTTCACGGAGTGCAGCTATGATGAGAAGAATTGCCTTGTTTATCCCGGTGTTCCTGCTGGTCTGTTTTGGCCTCACGGGGTGCGGCTATAATACCATTCAACAGAATGACGAGACAGTCATTGCCGCCTGGGGTGATGTGGAAGCCGCGTATCAGCGGCGGGCGGACCTGATCCCCAATCTGGTGGAGGTGGTGAAAGGCTACGCGGCCCATGAGAAGGAGACGCTCAGTGCGGTCACCGAGGCCAGGGCCAAAGTGGGCCAACTGCAGCTCGGCAGCGATGTGATCAATAATCCCGAGGCCCTTGCCAGGTTTCAGGACGCCCAGGGCGGGTTGAGCTCGGCGCTTTCCCGGCTGATGGTGGTGGTGGAGCAATACCCCGATCTGAAGGCCAACCAGAATTTCCGGGACCTGCAGCACCAGCTGGAGGGGACGGAAAACAGGATTAATGTGGCCCGGGTCCGTTACAACGAGGCGGTGCGTATCTTCAATACTTCGATCCGCACCTTCCCCAATAATCTGACCAATAATTTTCTGCTCAAGCTGCCGCGGCGCGAACCGTTCAAGGCTGAGGCAGGGGCCGAAAAAGCGCCTGCGGTCAAATTTTGATTGCGGATTGCGGAATTCGGATTGCGGATTTTTTTCCATGAGCCATCAGCTATGAGCCATCCGTCGCACGCCATAAGCCGTATCCTACTCCTGCTGGCGATCATCTGCGTCCTTGGTCCGACCCGCCCGGCCGTTGCCCTGGATGTCCCGCCGTACAAAGGGTATGTCAATGATTATGCGGACATGATCTCCCAGCCCGCGGAGGTAAAACTTGAGCGGGCCCTGCAATCATTTGATCTGACAGATTCCACCCAGGTGGCGATCCTGACCGTTCCCACTCTTGCCGGCGACTCTTTGGAGGATTTCAGCATCCGGACCGCGGCGCAATGGCAGATCGGCCAGCGGGGTAAGGACAATGGCGTACTGCTGCTGGTCGCAGAAAAGGAGAGGGCGGTCCGCATCGAGGTGGGCCGGGGGCTGGAGCGTGTACTGACCGATCTGTTGAGCGGCTGCTGTGTTGACGGCGTCATCACCCCCTCTTTTCAAGCCGGCCGTATTGACCAGGGCTTCGAGGCGGGGGTTACCGCGATTATCCAGGCGACCCGCGGTGAATTCAAGGCGGCCCGCCGCGCCGACCGGGGCCGGAGCGCCGAGGAGCCGTCGCCCCTGTTTCATTTTCTTTTTTTCGGCATGTTCGTTGTCGGCCTGCTGGGAAAAATATGGCGGCCCCTTGGCGTGGCGGCCGGCACGATACTCTTTCCCCTGGCCTTTCTTTTCGGGCTGCTGCCTTTCAGTTTTCTGCTGCTCTTTCTCCTCATCCCGGCCGGTGCCTTTGGCGGCTGGCTGCTGCCCTTGTTCATGACCGGCATGCTGCTCCGGGGCGGTGGTTATTACGGCGGCGGTTTCGGCGGCGGAGGCGGCGGGTTCGGCGGCGGCGGCGCTTCCGGCAGGTGGTGATCATGAAGGCAGAGACATTTTTTACCGAGGCGGAGAGGCAGAGCATTGCCGCCGCCATTCATGAGGTGGAAGGCCGAACCGCGGGGGAAATTGCGGTGATGGTCGTCCCGCGGAGTGACGACTATCCCGAGGGGCAGATGCTGGCCGGGGTTGTCATCGGCAGCCTGCTGGCTTTTGCCGGCACGGAGCTGTTCCGGCCCGGCTCCCTGCCGGTATTTATCGTCGCCGCCCTTGGACTCATTGCCCTCTGTGGCTGGCTTATCGGGTATCTGACGGCCGTGAAAAGGTTTTTCACCCCGGATGACCGGCTTGAACAGCAGGTGCGGGACCGGGCCCTTGCCGCCTTTTACGAAAAGGGACTCTATAAAACCCGGGATGAGAGCGGTGTTCTTTTTTTTATTTCCCTTTTTGAGCGCAAGGTCTGGGTGCTGGCGGACAGGGGAATCTATGCCAGGATCCCGCAAGAGACCTTGCAGGCCTTTGCCGGCGATATTGCCCTGGGCAGGAAAAGCGGCAACGCCGCGGTGGTTCTCTGCCGGCAGATCAGGGCCGCGGGGGCGATTCTGGCCGCCCATTTCCCGGTGAGGCCGGGCGACAGCAATGAATTGACCGACGAAGTTATGATCGGGCAATAGTTTTTACCGCCGCTTTCCCGGGCTTTCGCATATTTTCGATGTAAATTCAGCCACTATCTGGTAATGATGGGGCAGAGACAAAACGGATTTTCTGCTTACCGCTTCATCAAATAACAATCAGCCCCCTTCATGCCATGGACGAAAAAAAATTGCAGGAGGAACTGCAGCATCATGTGCGTCATACCCTGTTGCCGCTCTTCAACCGCTATGGCCTCGATTACTCCGATCTGGAGTCGGTGCTCAAGTGGAAGCCGATCGTGCTGGTCATCGGCAATTATTCCTCCGGCAAATCCACCCTCATCAATGAACTGATCGGCCAGAATATCCAGCGCACCGGTCAGGCGCCCACGGATGACTCTTTTACCATCCTGACCTCCCACGGCCGGGCCGAGGGAGAAAGGGAAGTACCCGGTTCCACCCTGGTCAATGATGAAACCCTGCCGTTCGGCAGGTTCAAGGCCTTCGGTGAACAGTTTATCGCCCATTTCCGCCTGAAAAAAGTTGATGTGCCATTTCTGGAAAACATGGCCCTGATCGACAGCCCCGGCATGCTTGACGCAGTGACCGAGAAGGACCGCGGCTACGATTACCTGGCCGTGCTGGGCGAGTTTGCCAAACTGGCCGATCTGGTGGTGCTCATGTTTGATCCCCACAAGGCCGGCACCATCAGTGAAACCTATACCGCCATCCGCAGCACCCTGCCTGACACCTCGGGCGAGGACCGGATCGTTTTTGTCATGAGCCGCATCGATGAGTGCGATAATCTGAGCGATCTGGTCCGGTCCTACGGCACCCTGTGCTGGAACCTGTCCCAGATGACGGGCCGCAAAGACATTCCGACGATCTATGTCACCTATGCGCCGGACGCGGCCGAACCTTCGGAAATACTCTCCGTGTGGCGGGAGGAGCGCGATCTGCTGAAAAAGAAAATTTTTTCCGCACCGGGATTCAGAGTCAATCATATTCTTCAGGATATCGACCGCCAGGTCAATGAGCTGCAGTTGATCTGCGAGGCAATGAGCACCTTCAGCGGCATGGGCCGCACCATGCTGGCCGGCTTCGGCAAGTTTGCCCTGGCCGCCGGGGTTGCCGCCTTTTTTCTGACGGAGCCGATTGTCAAAGCCCTGACCGGCATACCGGAAGAACCCATGATCAGCGCCCTTCTCAAGGGCACGGTCACCATGCAGCATCTGTGGCTGCCCTTGACCGGCGTGGCCATTGTGTGTTTTGTCTCCTGGCTCTTCTTCACCCGCTGGAGCTTCCCGCGGCTGGTCAGAAAATGCCAGGCGCGCCGGGCCGGGCTGGTCAATCTCGACAGCAGCTACAGGAAAAATCTGTGGACCAAGGTGGAGGGCAGGGTCGACGCCTTGCTGTCCCGGGCCCGGCTTGCGGACCTCGGCGGCGTGCACGGCAGAAACCTGAACCGGATAACACGATTTCTGGGCATGGACCTGCAGGATTATTATAACAAAATTCGCTGAAATGGCGGCATGCAGCGGTTATAATTGTGCCGTGCCGTATGGCGGTTCTTTATTGTAACAGATTGATATGAAAGAAATTGTCTGGAAATGAATGAACATTCATGCATAAAATGAAAAAATCCCATTTGCTTCCTTGACAAATAGTTTCTCATCGATTAATTAAGATCATTTATTAGTGATGGAAAGTTAGTCTTGCTTAGGAAAATTTATTAAGCAAATTGCGTAAATCTTGAAAAGGAGGAATAAAATGGCAACTATCGAGCATGCAGGAAATTCGTATGATGTTGATGAGGACGGCTTCCTCACCAAAGGTATGGAAGAGTGGAATCAGGGCTGGGTTGAATATGTAAAAAGTCTCGAGGGCATCAGTGAACTGACCGACGAGCACTGGAAAGTCATCAACGCGCTGCAGGACTACTACAAGAAAAACGGTATTGCCCCCATGGTTCGTATTCTTTCCAAAACCACTGGTTACCCGCTGAAGAGAATTTACGAGCTGTTCCCGTCAGGACCTGGTAAAGGAGCCTGTAAAATGGCTGGTCTTCCGAAGCCGACCGGTTGCGTATGATACGGATTTAAGCAGTCCAGGCTGTTCAGGGGCCGTGACGAAATAATCGCGCATGCGCATTTCGTTCCGGCTCCTTATGCCGTTCCCGGCATGTCAGACGGCGACATTTTTTGACAACGGCCTACCTGCAAGGAGGTTGCGGATTTTCCCCGCTTCCTCCTTTTTTTTATGCATTTTTACGGGTGGCGCGAAAATCCCGCTGGATTTTGGTGATCTGCCGCAGATACTCGGCCGGACTGATGCGGGCGCCCTTGATGCCGCCGCGCAGATTGATCTCCGCCAGCCTGGTTTCCCCGGTTTCCAGCACCATGAGATCGATGTGGGCGTAAGGAAATTTCCCCCTTTTCATCACACGCTGACAGAGCAGCAGTTGCTCCCCGGTGATATCGCACGGGCTGCTCTGTCCGCCGCAGTGCAGGTTGTTTCTGAAGTTGTGCGGGTTGCGGCGCGAGTAGGATTCGATATAATCGCCCAGAACAACGACGCGGATATCGCGGCAGTTGTCGGCAAACGGCTGCACGACAAACGGGAAGGGCAGGGACCCCAGGGTGGCGTGGGTGAATACCTCCTCAACATCATGCCAGAGAAGGATGCCCATGCCCGCATTTTTTCTGTCATGCTTCGTTACCACCCGGCCGATACCATGCTGCTGATAAAGGTTGACGGTTTCCAGCATGTCGTGCTGGTCATGGACGGCCACGGTATGGGGCAGCATGTCCGCGCCAAAAACACGGGCCTGGAAAGTTTTTGACCGGCACAGCTGCTGGCTGAGCGCCGACGGGAAAAGAATGATGCCCCGTTCAACCAGATCGAGGAGCAGATGTTCTTCCGTTGCCTTGAAGCGGACGCGGCCGATGAAGATATCGCCGCGCTGCAGCTGGTGAAATTCCTGGCGAAGGATGCGGTTTTCGGTAATAATGCGTGGCGTCGGCTGCGGAGTGGCCATTAAAAGAGCATTTCGACAAATCGCTGGTGAAATTTGGTGAGGTCGGCGTTGCATTCGCCGCAGAAAAACCGGATTTCGCCGAGTATCTGGGACTCATCGCCATCCTGGGTAAAGCTGCAGTCGTTGTTCTGCACATAATGGGTAGTGAGGATGACGCCGTCGGCAACTTCCACAAAATCACTGTCATTGCCGCAATTCGGGCATGTGAGTCGCATGCAGGACTTGGCTGACAGGGTATTACGAGATTTCGGATCTGCAGGGGCATCCACGTTCAGTTCCTCCTTTGAAAATGCTTTTCATACTACGCGAGCCGGCTTGATTTGTCAATTAACCAGTCAGTTGAATTGCGGAATGCGGAATGCAGATTGTAACTCAATAAACTTCAGGTAAAGAAATGGCTGAAATACGAAGTACTCTGGAAATGGTGCTGGAGCGGGCGGCCCGCATGGAGGCCCAGGCTTCCGGTGACATACAGCTGCAGGAGAAGGAAAAGGAAGGCATGCGCCTCGCCGCCGCGTATCTGCGGGGCGAAAAGGTTGATCTGGCCGCGGCTCTGGCCACGTGCGGGAAAGAGGAACTCGCCCCTGTGAAAAAGGGGATGGTCGCCGCGTTGCTGCGCAATATTGTGCTGCCGCGCAAGACGGATGAGTCGGACAATGCGGAAAAGGCGATGCTGGCGCTGCGGGAAATCGGCCGCGACAAGAAGGAACTTGCCCAGGTTTTCACGGAAATGAAATCGATCCTGGACCGCTATCTGTCCCACCGGGATCAGGTGAAAAAGCAGCTGGAAGAGCAGTTTGCCCAGCAGATGATGCTGATGGAAAAAAGCCTGGCCCAGCAGACAGGGATGAAGATGAAGCTGCAGCCCTCCCAGCACCCGAAATTTGCCGAGGAATGGCAGCGGATTCTGGTCGAATTAAATGACCAGTATGGCCGCGCCATTGAGCAGTACAAAGAATTTATCGCCCAGCATCTGGCTGCCTGACAGCCCCCGGCCACCCACATGAAGATTACTTTGCATATCGAACAGGATGCGGAAGCCGTGGCCTGCTGCTGGCCGGATGTGACCAGGTCGGTGCGCAGCTGGGCCGCGACCTATGTTTCGCCGGTGCCGGAGGTGTGCCCCGCGCCGCCCGGCGGCATGGAACTCTCCATGTCCCTGCCGGCCGATGATTTTTTGTCGGCCATCAGTCAGCTGCACCGGAATCTCTACGAGCTGCAGGTCAATTTCACCCTGTCAGTGGACTGAACAGGAGATGCACGGGTCATAGGCCCGCACCAGCATCGCGGCCAGCCGTTCTATTTCCTTGTCCGGCCTGCCCTGCTCCGCCGACCGGCGGGCCAGCGCAATGATGTCATGATGGATATTGGCATTGTTCTGGCTGGTGGGAATGACGCAGTCCGCCCTGATGATGCGGCCGTCCCGGTCAAATTCATAGGCATGGTAGAGAATGCCCCGCGGCACCTCCACCGCGCCCACCCCCCGCCCCTGCCGGGGCCGGACCGGCTGTCCCGGCTCCCCCCATGCCGCGGCCAGCAGTTCGTCAATCAGGCCGATGCTGTCCAGTACCACATGTACGCATTCCACCAGTTGGGCGATATGGTTCATGAAAGGATTGTGGTTGACCGGCTGCAGACCAAAGGCTGCCGCAACCTGCCGTGCCTGCGGATGGAGCAGGGCGAAGTTGTTGTTCACCCGGGCCAGGGCCCCGACCGCAAACGAGGTCCGGGAAAGACGGCTCCATTTGGAGGTGGAATGGTCCACCATGTATTCGTTGCTCATGAGCCGGTATTCATCTTCCGGCTGCACCACCCCGTCGCTTGAAACCAGATTGCCGCCGATAAAGGGATACTGATCCCCGCCCTGCAGCGAGACGAATTCCGTCTCCCGGACAAAATCAGGCAGGGTGAAGGTTTGAAAAAGTTCTGCAGTGGCGGCCAGGTCCGGCAGGGCCGCCTCCAGCCGTGATTTGAGCGCGGCCAGCTGCGATTTTTCCGGCAGCATG
>JACQYM010000183.1 GCA_016208225.1 Deltaproteobacteria bacterium
ATCCGCAATCCGAAATCCGCGATATTCCCTGCTTCTCATTGGGCAAAATCAAAATCGCTGCTGCTCGCCCCTTCCAGATCAACACCGCCCCCCACCCCGAAGTCGCCGGAGAAGCCGAAACCCAGGGCCTGGCCGAGACCGACCAGGGAAAACATGAGCGCTACCCGCTGATCGTCCGAACTCTTCTCGACCAGAAATTTGACGGCCCAGCACTGGGGGTGATAGATCAGGCCAAGCGAGGCGCTGGTGATACTGTTGTTGTCCAGGGACTGCTTCAGATCGCCCTCCAGAAAAATGGTATCCGTGAGCCGGGTGATCACCTCGGCGTTCACCTGGTTGATCTCGGAATTTTTGGCGTAGCGATAATCAAGGGCGAAACTGTCGCCGCCGTCTGAATAATATCTGGAATAGAGATCATACTGCGTGACCCCCTCGCCATAGATGCTGTACGCGGACTGAAATCTGGTCTGCCAGCGGGGCTTGGGGTAGAGATTCAGATCCAGGATGACATCGGTAAAGGGCCGGTTTTCGTCATCCGGGCCGGTAAGATCGCGCCGCTCCTCATGGATGTCATAGGACTGGGTGATCTTCAGATACCCGAGATAGCGGTCAAACAGCGTTTCGTCGCTGCCGCCGGCAATGCGGAAATAGTTGTTCACCCCATAGGTAAAGCGATGGGTACGGTCAAGCAGATCGACCTCGTCGAGGTCAGGCAGGTCATCCACTTTGTCAACCGTCACGTAATCATAGGCGATTTCAGGCCGGATGGCATGGTTCAGCCGGGAAACCGGGCCGATGTGCATGGCGAAATCACGGGCCACGGTGGTGGCGATATTGGCATTGAAGTCCCAGGCCGTCCGGTTCTGTTCCTTGTCGAACGGCCAGTCGAAAGTGTCCGAACCGTTATCGTCAATACTGTACGCCGTTTCCTGCAGACCGCTGGTGATGGTCCCCTCAATGAAGCGGCCGAGGGGCAGCGGGGCGGTCAGCTGCGGATGCAGATCAACCCGCTGTTCGCCGACCCCTTCCTCGCGCCAGTAATGGACATAACCCGAATCCCAGCTGAAACTGAGCGGCAGCTTTTCCAGCTCAAAGACACCGCTGTAAAGCACGGAGGGCAGCGTATTCACCTGGCTGGGAAGGGATTTGTCATCGGCCAGATCATTGATGCCGACCATCTGGCCGCCGAGAAACGAGGAAGACCATGTCTTGGTCATCTGCATCTGGGAGGCGCGCCAGGGGGTGGTTTCCTCGGTCAGGCCGCGGTGATAATCGCGCAGAAAATTACGGTCGCTGTCATTAAAGCCGTTGGCCACCCGACCCAGTTCCTCCAGATAATCACGGTCAGAGGCCAGATCCAGATCAATTTTGGCCGGCAGGTCATCGCCAAAATCATGATCCAGCTTGCCGCGGACCCCCGTTTTGTCATGAATGTAGGTGGCGGCCATGGTTGCCCTGGATTCGAGATCGGACACGTAGCGGAACTCGGCGCCGGCGACCACGCCCCGCTTCGACAGATAGCCGGGGTAGAGGGTAAGATAGCTGCTGGGCGACAGATCGACAAAATAAGGGGTGATGAGGCCCGAGCCGCTCAGCTCGCTCTGCGAAATCTCGGGCAGCAGAAACCCGGTTTTCCGTTTGTTGTTGGCCGGAATGGCCATATAGGGCACATAGAGCACCGGCACATCTTTTACCCGCAGCACCGTATGCTTGAGGACCACCACCTTTTCCACCCGGACATCCGCCTCGGCGGAATGGAAGCGCCAGGGCGGACTTTTGCCTTCCTCCACCTTGCAGGCCGTGAAATCTCCGTCCCGGAAACGATAGCTGATCGCCCCGGTCTTTTCCACCTCCCGGCCGGAAAAATGGAGATTATTTTCCGGCACGAACAGGGTGGCGTCCGTCAGGGTCGCGGTTTCGCCGTTGACATCGATGAGGGCCTCCACGGCGTCCACATCCTCGTTGGCCGAGCGCAGGGAAAGATTGCCCCTGGCGTGGATCACTGCTTCCTCCAGATTATAGCGCAGCCAGTCGGCCTTGATGACGAGCGGCTCCGTGCTGTCGTCCCCGGTGCGCCGCAGCAGCACATTGCCCTCGGCCACAATGTTTTCCGGCCGGGTATAGCGGCTGATCTTATCAGCGGTAATCTCCCAGGGCCCGGAAGTGATGTTCCCCGCCCCGCACTGCTCCGCCCAGAGGCAGACAAAGGAGGAGAGCAGACAGGCCATACTTTTTTTGCTCAGCAACTTTCTCATAAACGGCATATTCCTGCTTTGTCAGGCGCCACAGGCAATGAAAGCATTATTGCATTGCGGATCGCGGATGAAACATTCAGTTGCCTCTCCGGCCGGTAATTCACTTGAGGACCGCGCCGGAACTGCCGGAGCTGACCATTCTGGCATAACGCGCCACATAGCCGGTGGTGATTTTCGGGGCCGGCGGCTGCCATGCCCCCCGGCGTTCAGCCATTTCGGCCTCATCGATCTCGCAGTGCAGCCGTTTGTTGGTGATGTCGACCACAATCGTGTCCCCTTCGCGCAGCAGGGCGATCGGGCCGCCTTCCGCCGCCTCGGGGGAAACATGGCCGACGCAGGCGCCCTGGGTGCCGCCGCTGAAACGGCCGTCGGTGATCAGGGCGACACTCTTGCCAAGTCCCATGCCGATGATGGCCGAGGTGGGGGAGAGCATTTCGGGCATGCCCGGCCCGCCCTTGGGGCCGCAATAACGAATGACGACCACGTCGCCCGCATTGATGCGGCCGGCCAGGATGGCCGCCTGGGCCTCCTCCTCCGAATCAAAGACCCGGGCCGGGCCGGTGTGGCTCATCATCTCCGGGGCCACGGCCGACTGTTTCACCACCGCCCCCTCCGGCGCCAGATTGCCGTACAGCACGGCAATACCGCCCTGCCGGTGATAGGGGTCGGCAACCGTTCTGATGATGTCATTGTCCGGCACTTTGGCGCTCTGCAGGTTGCGGCCCAGGGTCTGGCCGGTGACGGTCATCACATTCTGATGCAGGCCGGCCTCGGTATTCAGCAGTTCCCGCATGACCGCCTGCACCCCTCCCGCTTCATTGAGCTGCTGCAGGCTGTGGGGTCCGCCGGGAATCAGACTGCAGATATGCGGCACCCGGCTGCTCACCTCATTAAAGGAGACCAGCGGCAGATCCACCCCGGCTTCCCTGGCGATGGCCGGCACATGCAGCACCGTATTCGTCGAACAGCCCAAGGCCATGTCAACGGCCATGGCATTTTCAAAGGCCTCCCTGGTGGCGATGTCCCGGGGCCTGATCTCCTCATGGAAGAGATTCATGACCGCCATGCCCGCCTGTTTGGCCAGCCGGATGCGGGCCGCGGAAACCGCCGGGATGGTGCCGTTGCCCGGCAGCCCGAGTCCCAGGGCCTCGGTCAGGCAATTCATGGAGTTGGCCGTAAACATGCCGGCGCAGGAGCCGCAGCCCGGACAGGCGGCATCTTCAAGTTCGTTCAGCTCGTCAATGGTCATGGTCTTGGCCTTGACCCGGCCCACGCCTTCAAAGACGCTGATGAGATGAACATCCTTCCCGTGGAAACGGCCGGTCAGCATGGGACCGCCGCTGACCATCAGGGCGGGGATATTGAGCCGCAGCATGGCCATGAGCATGCCCGGCACCACCTTATCGCAGTTGGGCACCAGAACCATGGCGTCAAAAGGATGGGCCTGGCCCATGATTTCCACCGAGTCGGCAATGATCTCCCGGCTGGCCAGGGAATATTTCATGCCCTTGTGGCTCATGGCAATGCCGTCGCACACGCCGATGGTGGCAAAGGCGATGGGCGTGCCCCCGGCCATGCGGACCCCGGCCTTGACCGCTTCCACGATCTTGTCCAGATGAATATGACCGGGAATGATCTCGTTATGGGCGTGGCCGATGCCGATCAGCGGCCGCTGGATTTCCTCGTTGGTGTAGCCCATGGCCTTGAACAGAGATCTGTGAGGCGCCTTTTCCAATCCTTTTGTAACCGCATCGCTCCGCATAGGTGTTTCCTCAATAATATTTTTGCTCATGGCTCATGGCTTGTGGCTGATGGCAATCCACAATCCGCAATCCGCAATCCGCAATCCGCTCTGACTCCAAACTTTTGAAACTACCGTTTCGCAATAAACCGTGTCAAGACAAAACTTTGTCTTGCCGACTGGTGTCGAATGTTTTTAAGTGTAGGGGATAACATTTCAGATCATCTTAATAAACTACCATTTTTCATGAAATATCTTTTTGGGCCTGTCAACTCCCGGCGGCTGGGACTGTCGCTCGGCATCGATCTCCTGCCACCGAAAATATGCAATTTCAACTGCATCTACTGCGAGGTGGGGCCGACCACAACCTTTACCTGTGAAAGAAAGGAATATACCCCGAACGCGGACATCATTGCCGAAATCGATGCCTTTCTGGCCGCGGGGCAGCAGGCCAGGCCGATTGACGTTTTTACCATCACGGCCAGCGGCGAACCGACCCTGCACAGCGGGCTCGGACAGGTGATCAATCATCTGAAGGCGGTCACCGCCAAACCGGTGGCCGTGCTGACCAACGGCTCTCTTTTTTTCCGCGCGGATGTGCGGCAGGAGCTGCAGCAGGCCGACATTGTCATCCCATCCCTCGATGCGGCCCGAGAAGAAAGTTTCCGCCGGATCAACCGTCCGGCGCAATGCGCAAACCTGGAGGAGATCATTACCGGCCTCCGCCTCTTTGCCGGCAATTTCCGGGGCGAGCTGTGGCTTGAGATTCTGCTGGCCAAGGACATCAATGACTCGCCGGAAGACGTGGCCGCCCTGCGGCAGGCCCTGGACGATATCAGACCGGCAAGGGTTCAGCTTAATACGGTTGCCCGGCCGCCGCTGGAAAAGTATGCCAGACCGCTGACGGAAAAGGAACTTACCGAGATCAGCCGCCTGCTGCCGGGCACGGTGGAAATCATCGCGGGTTTCCGGACGCGCAAGAGAGAGAATACACGATCTGCCCAGAAGACAGAATTATTAGAAATGCTGCAAAGACGCCCGTGCACCGAGTCAGATATCTGCGAGGCCTTGAATCTTGACGGTCAATCAACCGCCCGGCTCCTGCGGGAGCTCACAGAAAACGGCGACATTGCTCAATCGGCGCACCGGGGAAAAATCTATTATCAGACATTGCAGACCGCTTAAGCGGCAATCACCACCGATCCTCGCAGAGTTCCGCTGCTTAAAACCGATCTGCCAAATGAAATGAAAGGAAAAACATGAGCGACGAAAAAACCCCTGAAAACAGCCCGGAAGAAAAGGCCGACAAGCCGGCGCCCGCGCCCGCGAAAAAACCGAGATCCCGGAGCAGAAAACCGGCGGCAAAAAAGGCAAAACCGGCCAAACCAAAACCCACCCCCCAGGAAGAACCGGAGGAGGAGGACGAGGAAGAAAAAACAAGCAACGCCAAGCTGAAACTGCTCATCAACTCCGACGAGCCGGAAGAGGCGCGCATTGCCCTGCTTGAAGACGGCAAACTGACCTCGTTTCATGTGGAAACCGTTTCCAGCGCCCAGACCAAGGGCAATATTTACAAGGGTATCATCACCGCCATCGAACCAAATCTGCAGGCGGTTTTTGTTGATATGGGCATCGAACGCAACGGCTTTCTGCCCTTTGGCGACATCCATCCCGAATATTACTGCAAGGACGTGCCGCCCTCCACCCACTGGAAGGATCTGAAAATCCAGGAGGTGATCAGAAAGGGGCAGGAGGTGCTGGTTGAGGTGGTCAAGGAGGCGACCGGCAATAAGGGGGCAAGCATCACCACCTATCTTTCCATGCCTGGCAGATATGTGGTACTCATGCCGGGCAGCGACAGCCACGGCATTTCGCGCAAAATCGAGGACGAAAGCCTGCGCAGCAAACTGCGGGAAATCGTCAACTCCGCCAATCTGCCGGAAGAAATCGGCTACATCGTGCGCACCGCCAGCAAGGATGTGACCAAGACCTCGTTATTCCAGGACATCCGCTACCAGCTCAACCTGTGGAAAGAGATAAAAAAACGGGGCCAGACCATGCCCGCTCCGGCCCTGGTCTACAAGGAACAGGACGTGACCGCCCGTTTCCTGCGGGACCATTTCACCCATGAAATCCAGGAAATCTTGGTTGACAACCAGATTACCTATGAGCAGGTGGTCAATTTTCTCAATTTATTGCCGGCCCGCCAGCGGGTGACCAAGGTCAAACTGCATAAAGGGGCCCGGCCCATCTTTAATCTCTATCAGATTGAAGAGCAGATCGAACAGATCTACCAGCCTGTCGTCAGCCTCCCCTCCGGCGGCTCCATCGTCATTAATTCCACCGAGGCGCTGGTGGCCATTGATGTCAATTCCGGCCGCACCTCCAAGGACAAAAATTTTGAAGAATCGATTTTTCTGGCCAACATGGAGGCGGCCGAGGAGTTCACCCGCCAGCTGCGGCTCAGGGATCTCGGCGGCCTGATCGTGGTGGACTTCATCGATATGCGCGACAAAAAGCATATCCGGGATGTGGAAAAAAAGGTGAAGACCTGCATGAAACATGACAAGGCCAAGGTGGATATCAGCTGCATCTCGAAATTCGGGCTGATGCAGATCTGCCGGCAACGGCTGGGACCGCCGGTCCAGAAAGGCAGTTACGTCCTCTGCCAGCATTGTCAGGGCCTCGGCATGGTCCGCTCCGTGGAGACCATGGCCCTGGCCCAGCTGCGCCGCATCCATACCCTGGCGATCAAAAAGACGACGGAGAAGCTCACCTGCCGTTTTCCCCTGGACATCGCCCAGTACATGCTCAATCAGAAACGGGCGGACCTGGTCGAACTTGAGGAAAAATACAATGTGGTCATCACCGTCATCCCCGACCCGGACATGACTCCGACCCAGTCCCAGATCGAATTCAACAAGGGCACGGAAGAATAAAAATGCGCCGCGGATGCGACAATTTGCCTAATTGAACTGCCACATATTTCCGGTTACTGATGCGAGAGGTTTTATGAAGACAAGAAATTGATGCTGACACGATAAAAACGAATCCGGCGTATGCCGGGGGCGGAGATCTGCGCATTTTTTTGCAGCGACTACCGGGTTGACTTGTTGGCATGAGCAACCCGGTTTTTTTATGTTGGCCACATTCGACAAAAAAAAGCAGGCAAATTTCGAACCCTGGCCCATCGGCAGCCGATGGCCAAATGCTAAGAAAGCGTGCCGGAGGCGCCCATGCGAAAACTGTCTCTTCCCCAGCGAGGCTTTCTTCTGTTTTCCGCCGTTACCCTTGCCGTGGGTTTGTCAACTGTCAGGACCTCGGCCAAGGTGAGCGGGGTGTGCGGCAACTGCCACACCATGCATAATTCCCAGGATGGTGCGGCAATCATGCATAGCGGCGACGGTGCCGGTTGGGCCGCTGACGGCACCTTCACCTCGGGCACGGCCACGGACACCCCGGCGGGATATCTGCTCATCGCCAATTGCGTCGGCTGCCACTCTTCCACGACCGCCGATCAGACGATCATCCAACTCGGCGAAAACAGGATTCCCATTGTCTTCAATACCGCGGGCTATCCGGCCGATGCCCTGGCCGGCGGCAATTTTTACCAGGTTGCCCAGGCGGACTATGACGGGTACGGCCACAATGTTTACGGCATCTCGGAAATCGACTCGAAACTGAGCGCGGCGCCGGGCAATACCCGGTGCAGCGGCATTGCCAGCTCCTGCCACAATACCCTGGCCGTGGCGCCGAGCGGCCACAATTATGACCGGGGCGGCTGCCAGGGCTGCCATTTCTTTGTCTTCCACCACCAGGATAACGACGAATATCGCTTCCTCAATTCCCATGATGAACCGCAGGGCGCTTACGTGCAGGGCGTGGAGCACGCCTCCTGGGAACACCCGGACGAGACCACGGCGACCGACCACAATTTTTACAAGGGGGTTGACAAGCTGGCTGATGGCGGTCACGACGGCGTTGACCTCAGAACGACCCACAGCATTTCCAGTTACTGCGGCGGATGCCACAATGCCTTTCACAACAATGACGGCACCGGCACCGATGTCTGGCTGCGCCATCCGACGGATATCGCCCTGCCCGAGGAAGGAGAATACGCGGCGTATAACCCGGTGACAGGATATGAGATCCAGTCGCCGGTGGCCTGGATCAATCCGGCCGCCGCGCAACGGGACGAGGCCATTGTCATGTGCCTCTCATGCCACCGGGTGCACGGCTCGCAGCACCCGGATATCCTGCGCTGGGATTACAGCGGGATGATCGCCGACGAACCGAACGACGACGGCTGTTTTGTCTGCCATACGACGAAAGATTGACGAATTCGTAAAGGGTACTACGCAGTCGCCGGTAGGTCGGGTTAGGCGGCCTTATCGCCGTAACCCGACATGAATTTGCGTGGCGCCGGCTTTTGGTTTTTAGCCGGAAGGCCTCTTTTGTCGGGTTACGCGATACACCCGCTAACCCGACCTACGCTCTGAAAGTAAAAAAAAAACAAAAAATATTTTTTATTACAATCTGTTGTCTCATTTTGTCAACTGCCCGCTATTCCCAGCTGCCCACATCGGCATTTTCACCTTCCCCGCCTTCCTGTTTGTCCGCGCCGAGGGCACTGATATCCACCTCGCCATGCTCACCGGGGTTCTGATAGATATATTCGCTGTCCCATGGATCCAGCGGTACCCCTTTCTTCAAATAGGGCCCGTCCCATTTATCTTCGCCGGGGTTGACGACCAGCGCCTCCAGCCCCTCCTGTTGGGTGGGATAGTGGCCCATGTCCAGCCGGTAGGCGTCCAGCGCCGTCATCAGCATGCCGATCTGGGTTTTGGCCGTTTTCTGTTTTGCCGTGCCGAGTCTTTTGAACATCGCCGGACCGACCAGCGACGCCAGCAGCCCCAGGATGACCATGACGATCATCAGCTCCATGAGGGAAAATCCGCGCTGGTTGCGCCGTTTTCGGTCAGACGACATTGTTTGCCGGTTTGTTGATTCCACTTTTGCCATTGCTAGCCTCCGCTATTTCTATTGAAAGAGTATGAACTGGGCAAGCATACCTGATTCACTCGCCTTTTCCCAGTGCAGATTCAGATTCATTCGTCGCCTCCCGTCTCTGCTTCTGGAAACGCAGCACCGCACTGTTATGCTCCGCCAGACTGCTGGAAAAGAAGTGGCTGCCGTCATTTTTTGCGACAAAATAGAGATAATCGTTTTGCGCCGGATGCAGCACCGCGGCCAGGGATGCCTTGCCCGGATTGGCGATGGGGCCGGCCGGCAGCCCTTCGTTGGTATAGGTGTTATACGGAGTGGGGGTGACCAGGTCCTGCCTGGTGAGATTGCCGTTGAAATCCGCAATCCCGTAGATGACGGTCGGAGCAGCCTGCAATTTCATTTT
>JACQYM010000058.1 GCA_016208225.1 Deltaproteobacteria bacterium
GCAGGGCTGGAAAATATCGATCAGGGCAAAACCCTTATGGCTGATGGCGGCACTCATCAACTCCTGCAGCTGATGTCTGTCCCCGGTGAAGCCGCGGGCCACAAAGCCGCAATCCAGGGCAATGGCCAGGGCCAGGGGGTTTAGCTGCGACGAAAAGACGCCGAAGGGCTGGGTCTTGGTCTTAACGCCTTCCATGGTCGTCGGTGAGCCCTGGCCTTTGGTCAACCCGTACACCTGGTTATCGTGCACAAAAAGCTTAATGTTGACATTGCGGCGGATGGCGTGCAGCAGATGATTTCCCCCCTCGCCATAGCAGTCACCGTCACCGGTGGTAATCAGCACCAGCATTTCCGGATTCACCATGGTTACCCCGGTGGCAACGGGCAGGGCCCTGCCGTGCAGTCCGTTAAAGGTATTGCAGCGCATATAATGGGGGAGCTTGGCCGCCTGGCCGATGCCGGAGACCACAACGCACTGGTGGGGCGCAATGGCGAGATCCACCAGGGTTCTTTTCAGAGTATCGAGCAGGCTGTAGTTGCCGCAGCCCGGACACCATGCAGGTTTCTGTCCTTTATAATCTTCCAGTTCAACCATTGTCATTCCTCGCGACGATATATCAATTAATACTGGACGACAGTTGAGCGATTTTTTGCGAAACTGTCAAAATTGAGCATCAGGTTTACAGTTTACGGTTTAAGGAAAGTACCTGCGATGTAAACCGTAAACCGGCAACCGTAAACCCGTCGAAACCGCAGCAAAATGCATGGATGCAAATCACATAGAATGAAGTATATTTCTCAGTGATCTCTGTGTGCTCTGTGGTGAAAAATTATCACATTTTTGCTATCTGTTCCCGGACCTGCCCCAGCAGTGATTCCAGGGTAAAGGGCCGGCCGTCATAGCGGTTGATGCGCCCTGAGCACAGAAACCCGGTTTCCGCCCGCAGCAGTCGCTGAAACTGCCCGGTGGCGTTGTTTTCAACGCAGATGGTCTGCTCCGCGGCCTGCAGCGTTTCCAGCAGATGATGTTCCTCCAGGGCGGGGAACGGATAGACCTCGCTGAAATGGAGCATGGCGATGGGGCAGACGCTCGCGAGTTCATCAACCACCTCCTTCATCACCCCGAGGGTGGAGCCGAAACCCAGCAGCACGATGCGCGGCCGGGGGTCGCCATACAGAACCGGCATGGCGATTTCCGCCTGCAGCCTGGCCCGTTTGGCAAACAGCCTCTTGTGCATCATGTTCACCCGGGTGGCGGCGTCCTCGATGATATGCCCCTCTTCATCATGCTCATCACTGTCAACCACCACCAGATGGGTCGAATCACCGGGAACCGCCAGTGGCGATATGCCGCTGTCGGTGCAGGCATACCGTTTGTACTCGATAATCCCTTGCAGGGCGGCTCGGCGCAGCCGATAATCCTCATAGACCAACTTCTCCGGATCAAAGCCGGGAGAGGTCCATTCCGTATCAGCCAGGTACTGGTCCGTCAGGATGAAAACGGGGATCTGGTAGTTTTCCGCCAGGTCAAAGGCTTTGTTGGCCGCGAAAAATGCCTGGTCCGGACTGCCCGGCGCGAGAACGACCCAGATCCCCCTGTTCCGTGCGGGTGGGCAGACCGGTGGCCGGCCCGGGCCGCTGCCCCTCCATGATCACCAGCGGCGTCTCGGTCATGCCGGCCAGCGACAGGCCTTCCGTCATCAGGGCGAAACCGCCCCCCGAGGTTCCGGTCATGGCCCGCACCCCGGCATAGGAGGCGCCCAGGGCCATGTTGATGGCGCTTATCTCATCCTCGGCCTGCTCCACGATGATATTGAATTCCGCGGCCTTGCCGGCTAGATAGACCATGACGCCGGTTGACGGGGTCATGGGATAGGCCGCATAGAACTTGCAGCCGCTCATCACCGCCCCGGCGGCAACCGCCTGGATACCGTTGATCAGCATCAGTCGCTGCCCGGATGACGGGCACACCGTAAAGTGCTGAAGGCTTTTACAGTTCCGGCGGATATGGTCATGGCCGGCCTTGACGGCGCGCATATTCTCGCGCACGATTTCCTCATTCTTTTTGCTGAGAAACTCGGCCAGCACCTCCTGCATGATTTCAGGGGCAAGACCGAACAGGCCGAGCACGGCGCCGATGGCCACGCTGTTGGCCATGATCTTGCTGCCGCCGCTCTCCTCGGCCAGCCGGTCAAAGGGCGTGGCCATGAAACGGTCCCCGCTGAACTCTTCTCCCGCCCCTGCCGGATCATAAAGCACAATGCCGTGCTCAGCCAGGGCATCCTGATGAATGGTTATGGTATCTCTGTCCAGGGCGACAAGAATATGTATCCTGTCCTTCGAGGCGCAGAGCGGTTTTTCCGAGACCCTGACCTGATAAAAATTATGTCCGCCCCTGACCCGGGACATGTAATCCTGATGGGTAAAAACATGATATCCCTGCCGGCTCAGTACCTTGGCCAACGCAGCGCCGACGGTCTGCAGGCCCTGACCGGCCTCTCCTCCGATTCGTATTGTGTAATCCATGGTATCCCCATTTTAAGTGCCTAAAGTACTTGAAGTGCCTAAAATGCCTAAAGTTCAGACAACCTGATCTCGGCAGATTTACCGTTGGAACTAAAATTCAAGTTCAGAATGAGTGCCTAAAGTACTTAAAGTGCCTTAAGCGCCTAAAGTTTCGGTACTTTCTGATCAGATAAAACCTTTAACTTTAGGCACTTTAAGTACTTTAGCGCACTTTAGGCACTTTAATGGTTACGCAGCAGGAAATCCGCAATGACTTATACTTTGCAAATCCTGCACCACTCCTTTGGAATCGAGGACAAACAGCGGGAAAAATTACAGGGACGCCAAGCCGAAGGAGGAGGGAATGGCCAAGGGGGAAACAATAACGGCAATCAGCCGTTTTTGCTGGTCAGCTGATACTTCTTGAGCAGATCATAGAGCCTGGAACGGGACAGTTCCGAAATCTGGCATGACTTTTTGATATCTCCCCGGGTAAATTCCATGAGCCCTTTGAGATATCTTTTTTCTTCGGCCTCGATGGCCTTCTGCCGCACATCCTGCAGGGTCGGCGGGTTGTCGCCGCAAAAAATGTCCTCAACAGCAACCTCATAACGCGGGGCCGCCATGACCTCGGCCCGCTCGTCCGCCCTGCCCTGCCGGGCATCAAGCACCTGGCGGGTCACCGCCACGCGGATGTTGGTGGGCAGATGCATGGGATAGAGCGTATCATAGTCCCCGGCAGCGGTGATTGATCTTTCCAGGGCCTGGAACAGCTCGCGCACATTTCCGGGCCAGCTGTACTGCTTCAGCACCATCAGAAAATCGGGAGAAAAGCTCTTTTCCTCCTCCTTGGTCCGCTGGCTGTATATTGAGCGGAAATAATAGGCAAGCTCGGTAATATCGCCTACCCGCAGGCGAAGGGGCGGCAGCTCAAGATGAAAGGTCTTCAGCCGATACAGCAGATCTTCCCGGAAAGCGCCGATTTTCTGCAGTTGATCCAGATCCTTGTTGGTTGCCGCTATCAGTCGGAAATTGCTTCTTACCGGCTCCGTGCCGCCCACAGGAAGAAAAACCCGTTCCTGCAGGACGCGGAGGAATTTCTTCTGGATTTCAAGGGGCAGCTCGCCAACCTCATCCAGAAAAAGGGTGCCGTTGTGCGCCTGCTCGACAAGCCCGGATTTGTTTCTGGCCGCACCGGTAAACGCCCCCTTTTCATGGCCGAACAGAATACTCTCCACCAGCTCGCTGGGCAGGGCGGCACAATCAACAATGACAAACCTCTTATTCGCCCGCGGGCTGATTTTGTGAATGGCGGCGGCAAACAGTTCCTTGCCGGTACCCGATTCCCCGGTAATAAGGATGTTTGCATCCGACTGGGCGGCCTTGGCCACGATGTTCAGGCAGGACTGCAGTAACGTACTTGAACCGACAATACCTTCACCCTGCAGCTCGGCAAAGACGGCGGACTGCTTCGCCTGGGGTTTCCCCTGCTTTTCCTCCCTGTACCTGATGGCTCTTGCCAGCAGCTCCATCATCGACTTAGGAGTGTAGGGATAAATGATATAATCCCAGGCGCCCTTGGTCAGTACCTGCTCCGCCTCGTCCGGGTCCCCCTCCTCGGCATAGACAATCAGCTCCGGGGAATATTTTCCTTCAAAAAACAAGGGAATGGCATCGGAAGCCTTGCCGTCCGCCAACTTATTTTTCAGCAGAATCACATCAATAGCCCTGGACAGGCATTGATCAATGCCGTCCCTGATGCTTCCTGCCCGGTTCATGTTAATGCCGTCCACAACAGCCAGTTGCTGCAGTGAATCAAAAAAAACTCTTTCTTGATCAATTACCAGTACTTCCGCCACAAAAACCTCGCCAATTTATATTCTTCATTTGCCTGTTGCCTTCTCATCACTTCAGACCGTTACGAAATCACCATTACATTTCGAGAAATTTCGTTACGGCCTGCTTATACCGGGCACAGTACATCTATTTTTCCGCACGGCTTACCTCATGCCCGCAACCCAGCGCAAACGCGGGATAAAATGGTGTTGCCCATGTCAGGAATTGAATTATATTCTCGGAGAAAGGATGCCTTCCGACATCTCTTCAGCGTGCACCGTGATGAAAAATGAAGAAATCTGTTTAAACAGTAAATTTTTCTTTTACTCTGCCGTAGCCCTTGGGTATATATTTTGCTGTACCGTCCATCAGCTTGTCCATATATTTTTTGACTAACCGAGAAAAAATATCATTCAGGGACGTCGGACGACACGAGACACTTATACGCATCTAAACTGATCTGCAATGAAAAATTAAGAGGCAAAACAGCAAAATGAGAAACACATCCCTTCTCATCGTCGAAGACAACCCTGCCGATGTTCTCCTGATCAAGGAGCAGCTCAGCGAGGCCCCGCGGAAACATTATGATATCGCGGTTGCGGAGATTCTGGCCGAGGCCATTGAACGGCTGAAAACCAGCGATATCGATGTCGTGCTCCTTGATCTGAGCCTAAACCAGCGATATCGATGTCGTGCTCCTGGATCTGAGCCTTCCCGACTCTTCCGGCCTGGATACGGTCCGCACCCTGATCACGAAATATCCCGGCGTGGCCATCATCGTTCTTACCGGCCTGCAGGACGAACAGGTTGCGCTGCAGACCGTCCGCTACGGAGCACAGGATTTTATCGAGAAAAACCAGATCACCTCTACCCTGCTGAACAGATCTATTTCCTACTCCATGGAACGGAAAAAGGCATCGCAGGAAAAGGAGCGGCTGCTGGGCGATCTTTCAAAAATCCTGGAGCAGCTGGAGATTCTGCAGGGCATACTTCCCATCTGCGCCGCCTGCCGGAGAATCCGTGACAGTGAAGGCAACTGGCAGCAGATCAGCACATACATCAAAAACCACGCAAACAGGGAGTCTTCCCAGGGCATCTGCCCGGACTGTTACAGTGAACTCTATCCGGACAAGACGCCGTAAGAATAATTGAAGCGCCCCTTCCCGGCCTCCCGCACATCAACCCGGCAGCCGCTTTTTGCCCAACTGCAGGCATGACGACGGACTTGCCGGGGCGACTCTTTTGCCCAACTCCTGTCCGGTGAAAGAGGATTTGTCCTTTCAGGCAGGATTTACACGTCCGGCCAGGTCTATTTCTCACCCCTTCCACCCCGCCGGCAACCCTGGAAAGAGGGCCCGGTTTTTCGTATCCGAAATACCAGGCGCAAACCACCGCGCAGGAATATCTATCCAGGCGACATCGCAAATATTATTCCCACGGTTCGGTCAGCAACAACCCATTCCGGCATTTATTTTGCAGGATTACAAAACTGAACCTGTTCCCATGCCCCCTCCTCGGGGCACGGAATACAGCTCTTTTTTTGTCGGTCAATCAACAGACAGGAACAACACGCCCCCTAAAACGGCAACCGCGGCGAGCACAGAGAGCGCACCTGCCGCCTGGTGACATGTCGGCCTCCTGTCGCCCGTTTCCCGCTCTGTATACATTACGCTTGCGGAAAATTACAAACAGGGTAGCCACTGTTATGCCATACGAAGCATTCCATGAAAGCAGCGACCTCCTCCCCGGAGGAACCGGAAAAATCCACCGCGCCATCATTTCCCTGATCGAGGAATTTGAGGCGATAGACTGGTACAATCAGCGGATCGAGGTATGTGAAGACAAGATGTTACGCAGGATCCTGATCCATAACCGCGATGAGGAGAAGGTGTATGCTGCCATGCTCCTGGAATGGATTCGGCGCCATGACGACGGCTTTTCCACAGAACTGCAGGAGTATCTTTTCACGGAAAAGGCCATTGCCGAACATGAACTCTTTAAAAAGTGACAGACTCGTAAAAACTGAAAATCAACCACAGAGAGCACAGAGTCCACAGAGATAACTAATTGTAATTAAAAATGTTTTCTCTGTGATCTCTGTGTGCTCCGTGGTGAAAAAAAGGACTTTTTACGAAGTCCGGAAGGCAGCGCACGCCGCACAGGGAGCAGAACAGATGAAGTACACAGCATCCATCCTCATGACCGAATTTGTCACCCATGACGTCAAACGCTTCATCCTCAGCAAGCCGGAAAATTTCACTCACGAACCGGGACAGGGCGTTGAACTTGTCATCAACCAGCCGCGCTGGAAAGATGAGGAGGGCAGGCCATTTACCCCTACTTCCCTGCCCCATGACCGGGTGCTGGAATTCACCATCAAGTGCTACCCGGACCATCATGGCGTAACGGAGAAACTGCACACCCTCACGCCTGGCGATGAGCTGTTCATTTCCGAACCTTTCGGCACGATCCGGTACAAAGGTCCGGGGGTTTTTATTGCGGCCGGGGCGGGGATCACCCCGTTTCTCGGCATCTGCCGGCATCTCCGCGACCAGGGAAACGCCGGCGGGCACCAGCTGCTCTTTGCCAACAAGACGAGAAACGATATTATCTGCGAAAAGGAATTACACCACTTTTTCGGGGCGGACAGTCTGTTCACCCTGTCAAGGGAAAGCGCGGCCGGCTACCCCCATGGCCGCATCACCAGGGAACTGCTGCAGGAGATGGTCACTGACTTCAATCGTTATTTTTACGTGTGCGGGCCGGAGGAGTTTGTCACTGATATGAATGCGGCCCTGCAGTCCCTGGGCGCCGTAGCGGAATCCGTGGTGTTTGAGGAGTAGAGGTAGGGGTTAAGGGGTTAAGGTTTGTAGGGGTTAAGGTACTGACAGACTATACATCTTAACCCCTTAACTCCTTCCCCCCTTAACCCCTTAACAAGCATTTTTCTCGATAAAGGCCTTCACCTGGCCCACATCGGCATCCAGCACCTCGCATCGGGCCGGCTTCTTTTCCAGGCCGGCAAGGTTTGCCGGCATCTCCGGCGGTTTCCCGATGGCCTCCTGCACCGCGGCCCCGAACTTGGCGGGATGGGCCGTGGCCAGGCAGACCATCGGCACCTCCCGGTCGAGATGCGCAAGGGCGGCGCAGACACCCACTGCCGTATGCGGATCAAGCACATAGCCGGTCTCCCGGTTAAAATCGCGGATCGTGGCCAGGGTTTGCTGCTGGCTGACGCTTGCCGCCTTGAATGTCTGCCTGATTTCCTTTTTTTCCGCCTCGGAGAAGAGCAGCCTGCCTGTTTGGGCAAAACTCCGCATGGCCTCTTGCGTGCGCACCGCATCCTCGGCATAGAGATAATAGAGGTAGCGCTCAAAATTGCTGGCCACCTGGATATCCATGGAGGGGCTGTAGGTCTGCACCACCCTGCCCAGGGAATATTCCCCGTTGGCGACAAAGCGGGTCAGCAGGTCATTTTCATTGGTGGCCAGCACCAGATGACGGATGCGGCCGGGCAGCAGCTTTCGGGCCACAAAGCCTGCGAAAATATCCCCGAAATTGCCGGTGGGCACCGAGAAATCGACCATGCCCCCCTGCCTGGTCAGCTGCAGGGCGGCATAGACATAGTACACGACCTGGGCCACGATTCTCGCCCAGTTGATGGAGTTGACCGCACCCAGATGGTACTGCTGCTTAAAGGGAATGTCGTTGAACAGCGTTTTGACAATGGCCTGGCCGTCGTCAAAGGTGCCGCGGATCGCCAGGTTGAAGACATTGGCATCGATGACCGTGGTCATCTGCAGTTCCTGCACGGCGCTGACCCGTTTGTAGGGATGGAGGATGAAGATGTTGATCCCCTCCTTGCAGGGTAGGCCCGTGGAACAGCTCAAGAATGTGCACCCCGCCCTTCTGCACCAGCGGGGTGATTTCGGCATGGCTGAAGGCGGCATAGGAGCGGTCGATCAACTCCCTGAGATCCTGGCCGGGAATATCGTCAACAAAGAGGGAGAGAACCGCATGGGCCAGGTCGGGATAGGAGAGCCGCCGCCATGCCGCAACAGTCGCATCGTCAATCCGGGGCAAAGTCCGGGGCAACAGGAGGCCGCCGTCAACGGCCAGCCCCATCATGACCGCCTGTTTGAAGGAAATGGGGGCGATTCCGCCCCTGGTGCTGATATATTTCATAAATTTTCCCTTACGGTTGTGATCAGGAGCCCGCTGGGCTCCCTCCGGCCTCTTCAACGGCAATCCTGGGCGCGTCATGCCACAGCCCTTCGAGATCATAAAATTCCCGCTCGTCCCGGTAAAAGACATGCACAACCACATCACCGTAATCGAGGAGCACCCAGCGCCCCTCCTGCAGACCTTCCACCGCCTCTTCCTTCAATTTCTTTGCCCGCAGCTCGCTGTCCACCGCCTCGGCCAGACCCTGGACATGGCGGGTAGACGTGCCGCCCATGATGACAAAATAATCGGTAAAGGATGAGAGCTCATGCACATCGAGGATAACCAGGTTCTCCGCCTTTTTTTCAAGGGCGGCGCGGCTTATCTGCCGGGCGAGCTCCAGACTTGATTTGTCGATATTTTTCTTATGTACTTTTTTCATATTTTCTCCAGAAAGGAAACCAGCTCACGATGCCATACGCAGGTTGATCCAGATAACAGGGATGGCGGGCACCGTCAATGACAAAAGATACCAAAAAGGAGCAATGCCCATCCCCCGCAACAGCCCATGGGCGCCTAAAACATGGCGCATGTTTATCCTTCATGATTTTTTTCTATAAAAAACTTCACTGACAACATATACTATTACGCTAACAAGTGAAATACGCAATGACAACATTCATCTGATTGACTTCTGAAGCATCTGGGGTATAATCTCGCACCTGATTAAAACACAATATCAAGCACACAGGCTGGTAAAGGAACACTGTTCATGAATACATCACTGCGCTGGAAATATCTTCTTCTTTTCGTTCTCATCGCCTTTGCCGGGCTGACGATGCTGCCCACCTTCTACGGCAATATGCCGGACTGGTGGAAAAAATATATTTCGCCGGAAGGTCTGCATCTCGGCCTTGATCTGCAGGGCGGCATGCATCTCGTCCTCAAGGTTGATCTGGACAAAGCCATTGAAAACTCCCTCAACTTTGCCGCCCAGGACCTGAAAAACAACCTGAAGGAACAGCGCATTTCCGTGGTGCAGAGCGATTCCGGCGATGCCAGGAAGGTGATGTTCACCCTGCCCAATGTAGATTCGGCCGGCAAGGTACAGAAGATGGTGGAGGATGAATTCCCCAACCTTGCCATCAGCATCCAGTCCGAAGAGGGAACCTTTCCCCGCGCCACCCTCACCCTGAAGGATGACCAGGTTGATTTTATCAATAAAAACGCGGTTAACCAGTCCCTGGAGATTATTCGCAACCGTATTGACCAGTTCGGCGTGGCCGAACCGATCATCGTCCGCCAGGGCAAGGATGAAATCATCGTCCAGCTGCCCGGCGTCAAGGACCCGAAAAGGGCACTGAGCCTCATCGGCCAGACCGCCCAGCTTGAATTCAAGGTGGTGGACGACAGCGGCGTCAATCTGCCGGCCCTGATCAGCCAGGCCATTACCTCCGGCCAGTGGGTGGACGGGGAAAGCCGGGAAAAACTGAACCTGGCCCTGAAACGTTCGCTGCCCGCTGACACGCAGGTCTATTTTGAAAAAGACAAGGACCCGCAGACCGGCAGGGAAATAAAGACGCCGCTGCTGCTCCACAACCAGGTGCTGATGACCGGCGAGATGGTGAAAGACGCCCAGGTCCG
This sequence comes from Deltaproteobacteria bacterium, assembly GCA_016208225.1. Classification (GTDB taxonomy): domain Bacteria; phylum Desulfobacterota; class Desulfobulbia; order Desulfobulbales; family SURF-16; genus SURF-16. The sequence continues at coordinate 10,149 of JACQYM010000058.1, forward strand.
GGTGGGCGGCAGCTTTAACGAGCCCTATGTCAGCCTGGATCTGACCAGCCGGGGCGCCAAGGTCTTCGGCCAGATCACCACCAAAAATGTCAACAAGCGGCTGGCCATTGTATTAGATGAAGTGGTGCGTTCCGCTCCGGTCATCCGGGAAAAGATCCTGGGCGGCAGCGCCCAGATCTCCGGCAGCTTCACCTATGAGGAGGCGTCGGACCTGGCCATCATCCTCAGGGTCGGCGCCCTGCCCGCCCCGGTTTCCATCGCCCAGAACCTGACCATCGGCGCCTCCCTGGGCCAGGATTCAATCAAAAAAGGAATCTCCTCCGGTCTTTACGGAACGTTGCTGGTCATCCTGTTCATGATCTTTTATTATCGCCTGTCCGGCATCATCGCAAACCTCGGATTGGTGCTCAACGTCGTCTTTCTCTTCGGCGGCCTGGCAGCCCTGCAGGCCACGCTTACCCTGCCTGGTATTGCCGGCATCATCCTGGCAATAGGCATGGCGGTGGACTCGAACGTCCTCATTTTTGAGAGGATGCGGGAGGAATTTGAAATCGGCAAATCGGTGCACTCCGGAGTGGAGGCAGGTTTTGACAAGGCCTTCTGGACCGTTGTCGACTCCCATGTCACCACCCTGATCACCGCCTTCGCCCTCTTTCTCTTCGGTACCGGACCGATCAAAGGCTTTGCCGTTACCCTCTCCCTTGGTGTCAGTATTAACCTGTTCTCCACTTTGTTCTGCACGAAACTGGTGTATGACACCCTGTACGCCAAAAAACTCTTACGCCCTCTTTCTTTCCGTATTTTTATCCACAAACCGAATCTTGACTACATGAAGCTTCGTAAAGTCACCTTTACCTTTTCCGCCATACTGGTGCTGATCGGCATGTTTTCCTTCATACAGCTGCTCAGAGGAAAAGGCAACATCGGGGTTGATTTTGCCGGCGGATCGCTGTTGCAGTACCAGGCTTCACAATCCTATGAACTTGAAAAAGTGCGCAAGGTTTTTGCCGAAAGCGATCAGCAAGGCGTGGAGCTGCAGCCGGTGACCAGCGAAAACCGGCTGATCGTCAAAATCAAAAAATCCGAGCAGATCGTGGGCAAGAATACTGAAGCCATCACCGCCCTTCTTCATGACAAACTGCCGGAATATAATTTCAGCCTGGAGGGCCAGTCGGACATTGGCGCCGCAGCCGGCAATCATCAACGCCAGTGTCAACGAAGTCATGAGCCGCACCCTTGTTACCTCAATGACAATCCTTCTGGCCTTGATCCCCCTCTATTTCCTGGGGGGATCTGTTATCCATGATTTCGCATTTGCGCTGCTGGTAGGCGTCCTTGTTGGCACCTATTCCTCGATTTTCGTGGCCAGCCCGCTGCTCATCCACTGGGAAAAGAAAGCTGACTGGCAGCACTGATAAAAACATGAGCAAGCCAGAACCGCAGTTGCCGGAACACTTTCACCCCCTGACGGACGGGGAATCGTTCACCTTTGCCTGCCATGCCGGCGTTCCCTGCTTTACTGAATGCTGCCGCGAGCTGGAACTGGCCCTCTCCCCTTATGATGTACTGCGGCTGTGCCGGCAGCTTGGCATATCAAGCCGAGAGTTTCTTGACCGCTTTGCCGTCATTGAATGGCAGCCCGGTGAGGCTTTTCCCCGCGTCTATCTCGGCATGGTGGATGACGGCCGGGCCAGCTGTCCGTTTGTGACAGGTACGGGATGCAGGGTTTATGCGGACCGCCCCGCCGCCTGCCGCACCTACCCCCTGGGACGCGGCGCCTGGCAGGACAGAACCGGAGCCCGCCACGCCTGTTATGTGCTGCTGCGGGAGCCGCACTGCCGGGGCTTTGCGGAGGCAAACGAGCAGACCATCGACCGCTGGATCGCCGGGCAGGGGCTGGCCGAGTTTGATGCGGCCAACGACCTGCTGGTGCCGCTGCTGCAGCACGAACAGGTGCGGCAGGGTTTCCGGTCCTCTGCCGGCCAGCGGGAGCTGTATCTGACAACACTCTACGACCTGGAGAATTTCCGGGAAAACAATGCGGACGGCGTCAGGGAAATGACGGACGGCGAGCTGTTGGCTGCCGCCGTCAACCGGCTGATCCGACTTCTTTTTGCAGAACGGAGTACCAACTCATGACAAAACAGGTGAAAGCCATCGTATTGACCGGCTTCGGCACAAACTGTGAGACCGAAATGGCCCATGCCTGCCGGCTCGGCGGGGCCGACCAGGTGGATATTGTGCATATCAGCGAACTGCTCTACGGCGAATACTCCCTGGATGATTATCATTTCCTCAATCTTCCCGGCGGGTTCCTGGATGGCGACGACCTGGGGGCCGGCCAGGCCGGGGCGCACCGCATGAAATACGCGGTGATCAAGGGCAGCGGCGAAAAACTGCAGGAGCAGCTGCTCCGTTTCATCGATGCCGGCAAACTGATTCTCGGGGTGTGCAACGGCTTTCAGCTCATGGTGAAAATGGGCCTGCTGCCCGCCTTTGCCAACCGGCACGACGACCGGCAGGTGAGCCTCACCTATAACGATTCGAGCCGCTTCGAAGACCGCTGGGTGAATCTCGCCGTTGAACCGGACTCCCCCTGTGTCTTCACCACCGGGCTGTCCGGTCTTTATTTCCCCGTGCGCCACGGGGAAGGCAAATTCGTGGCCAGGGCTGAGCAAACCCTGCAGCGCCTCAAGGATGAAAAACTGGTCGTCCTCCGCTATACGGACGCCCGGACCGGTCTGCCGACCATGGAGTATCCGGCCAATCCCAACGGCTCGCCTGCAGCCATTGCCGGCATCTGCGATCCGAGCGGCAGGCTCTTTGGCCTGATGCCCCACCCGGAGGCCTTTCACCATCGCACCAACCACCCGCGCTGGACCAGGGAAGAGCTGCCGGAAGAGGGGCAGGGGGTGGCCATTTTCCGCAACGGCATCAATTTTATCCGGCAGAACTTTTCATGAAAGTGCCTAAAGTACTTGAAGTGCCTAAAATGCCTAAAGTTGTAACGGCAACGTCTGAATGTTTAGGAGCCGTTACGAAATAACATGGCCATTTTTTTCAATTTCGTTACGGCTCCTTATACCCCTCAAGGGGGTACTGAAAAGAGTACCGTTCCGCGCATTTCTCTGGCCATGTTATTTTTACAACGGCTTAAACGATTGAACGATTGAATTTCGGGTTACGACGGGAGGAAATCACCAATCCGCAATCCGCAATCCGCAATCCGCAATCCCAAATCCGAGCAATCCATATGACATCCGCGGCCGAACCTGACCCGCCTGGGAAAAGGCTGTTAGGTTTTCTTCTTGAAATACGCAAGACCATCCTGTCCCTGGGCATTGGCATCGGTCTGGGCACGCTGGGATTCTATTTTCTCTCCCCCGCCATCTTTGCCGCCTTTCAGGGCCATCTGCACCAGAAACTGGCGTTCTTTGCCGTGTCCGAACCCTTTCTGGCCCATGTCAAACTGGCCCTGTTCGTCACCCTCTTTCTCTTCATGCCCTGGATCGTCTTCTGTTTCTGGCGGGCCATGGCCAGACCTTTCGGCCTGTCAAAAAAGGCGCTGGCCGGCTTCGTCTTTTTCACCTCCCTTCTTTTTTATATCGGCACCCTGTTCTGCTACTTTGTCACCCTGCCATTCGGGGTCAAATTCCTCCTCGGTTTTGAATCGGAGCAGTTAAAATCGATTATTTCCGTCGGCAAATTCGTCTCCTTTGTCACGGTCTTTGTGCTGGCCTTCGGTTTTATCTTCGAGCTGCCCATTTTCATGATTTTTTTTGCCAGGGCCGGCATCTGCCACCGGGCAACCTTTGAAAAGAGCCGCCGTTACGCCGTGCTCTTCATCAGCATTATTGCCGCCCTGCTCACACCCACCCCGGATGTGGTCAACATGCTGCTCATGGGCGGACCGCTTTACCTGCTCTACGAAGCAGGCATTATCGTGCTGAAAATCCTGAAAATAGACTGAAATGAAAGTCTCGTGTCGTAGGAGCGGGCCTTGCCCGCGACCTTCGGCATTGCGGCGATCTCTATCGCGGGCAAAGCCCGCTCCTAAGTCCCCTGTCTGCTCAACAAGACAGAAAAGTGACTTTCATATAAAAAACATGCCGGAATGACGGATGTTTCGAG
>JACQYM010000218.1 GCA_016208225.1 Deltaproteobacteria bacterium
TAAGGTGCGACAATACGCCGCATAGGTTTTGACCCCCGCTTTGTATAAACGAGCCGGCACCATCATGTCTTCCCCGCTTATCTGCGTGGGAAAAACCGGAGCCTGAACCCGGAATGACCCGCGGCTGTCTGTTCGCATACAGGGGTCATCGATACCCCCTTTCCCATTCAATCGGTCGTATTGCGGCAATGAAAAGAACATGGTCAACGAATGTTGATGAAATCAGTAAAGAGATTGATCTGTTAATCAATGAAAAGGCCAGATTGTTCTGCCTGCGCGAAAAAGGGAAAACGAACACCCTGCACGTCAAGGGAAAAACCAGGCTGCAAAACTCCGACCTCCTTGTCCTTTCCCATCCCGGGAAAAATATCTGTCCGCAAAATAAATGCCTTTTCTATTATCACATCAACGGGCTTCCGCTCCGCGGTTTTCACTGCACCCCGGAAAAGCTGGTGAACGGTCTGCTGGGGGTGCATTTTCCGCGGGAAATCTTTGAAATCCAGCGCCGGAAATTCCCCAGGGTCCCGGTTGCCAACGATTCAAAGGCCATCTTCTCCCTGCTCAACCGGCAAAGGCTTCATGTCGGCAGGATTGAAGATATTTCGCTGGAGGGGGCGCGGATCAGCGGCGAATTCCCGGTGATCATCGAGAAAGGCAGCATTATTACCCCCATAACCCTGACCCTCCTGCCCCGTTATGTGCAGCACCCGTCCGAGACCAGCGTTCTTATTCCCGAGGCGACCGTGATGCGGTCAATCAAGGGTGAAGGCAGCACCAAGGAATTGGCCATCCATTTCATGCTGCGGGAATTGCAGAAGCAGCAGGCTTTAGAGCAATATATTCTTTCCCTGATCGAGCAGGAGGAAAAGAAATCCGGCAAATGAGGGGAAGGCGAGCGCCGCCTGCTGATCGAGGAGAAGGAGGTATAAATGCATCCTTTCGCGGTATTTCTCAAGAAACATGAATTGTGGCTGATGCGCCGGGTGCGGGACTATGCCCTGGCGCGGGGGTATACCCGGTATACCTCCACCCTGGAGGAGGCTTGGCGGATCTCGATTGTCGGCCTGACCGACTCGATCGCCGCAGGGCTGGCAATTTCAGAGGCACCGTGGGAGCTGGGGCCGGATGAAGACTTTGTTGCCGATCCGGTGGCCGCCTTTGGTGTGCGGGAAGCGCAGAAACATCGTTCCCGCGGCGTCACCCTTGAGATGTTCATGGGATTGATGAAGTACTACCGGCAGGCGTATCTGGACCTGGTCCGGATGTCACCCCCCTTCCGGCCGGTCTGCCCTGAACCGTGGCAAAGTGCGGGAGACAAAAATTGGGATGAAGAGATGCCCGCCCGTTTCATTGAGCGAGTCTTTGACCGGATCGAAATCGCTTTCTGCGCAGAATGGAGCCGCCGCGAGACCGTGAACAGCGCCATTGACGAGCTGCAGACCACCAACCGGCTGATCACCAACGAGAAAAACAAGTTCCTGACCATTTTTGAGAGCCTGCCGACAGCGGTTTTTCTGCTGGATGATCAGCGGCGCATCATCCATATGAACCTGGCCGCCGCGCAGATGATCAACCCGGCGGCCACGGCCGGCAGCCACTATTATTCAAGCCCGGAGGAGCGCATTCCCTTCCCCTGGCTGGCTGATGAGTTGTCCCGATTTCTGGAAAACGGTGAAGAAACAGAGTATGAATACCTGGTCGAGGAGGCGGGCGGCAATGAATACCGGGTGCTGGCCCGGTTCTGCCCCATGCAGGACATCAGTTTGAATTTTCCCGGTACGGTGGTGATCCTGCGCGACATCACGGAGCGGAAGCGGGCCGAGGAAGAGCTGAAGCAGGTCCAGTCCCATATGCTCCAGCAGGAGAAGATGGCCTCCATCGGTCAGCTGGCTGCCGGAGTGGCCCACGAGATCAATAATCCCATCGGTTTTATCGCCAGCAATCTCACAAGCCTCCAGCGCTACCTTGACCGGCTGGTGGAATTTATGGCCGCGGAAGACCGGGTTGCAGCCCGTGCCGACAGCCTGGATGCGAAACAGCTGGAAAACCTCAGGCAGAAGCTCAAGATTGACTACATAACAGACGATGCCCGGCAGCTGATCATCGAAAGTCTGGACGGCGCTGACCGGGTGCGGCGCATCGTGCAGGATCTGAAGAGTTTTTCGCGGGCCGACCGGCACGAAAATACCCTGGTCAATCTGAACGAGGCCCTGGAAACCACCATCAATATCGCCTGGAACGAGATCAAATACGTGGCCGGCCTCAGCCGGGAATTCGGCGAGATCCCTCTGGTCGAGTGCATCTCGCAGCAGTTGAACCAGGTCTTCCTCAACCTGCTGGTCAATGCGGCCCAGGCCATGGAAGCACAGGGCCATATCACCGTGCGGACCTGGAGCGACGGCAACTCCATCAACGTGTCGGTTGCGGACACCGGCAAGGGGATTCCCGCCGAGGTTCTGCCGCACATCTTCGAACCGTTCTTCACCACCAAAGAGGTCGGCAAGGGCACCGGGCTGGGGCTTTCCATCAGCTACGGCATCGTCAAGAACCACGGCGGCGAGATTAACGTGCAAAGCGAGGTCGGCAAAGGCAGCACCTTTACCGTGTCACTTCCCATCAACAGGGGCAAATGACCTGGCCGCCATTGGCAGCTTCGATGTGACTTTTTACGAGATCATCAAATATCGTTGCAGGTATACGACAGATCAAGAATCGGCATTTCGCCGATTTCATCCTCGCATTCATAATCAGGTTCGGTCAGCACGTAGCGGATCGTGGGGTCTTGAGCGCTTAATTGGGCAATCGCCTGTTCCTGATCACCGGTTTCCATAATGGGCACGACGTTTACGCCCATTGCCTGTGACTGTTCAATGAATTGCCCCATGTTATTCACGGGGATTTCCGAAAACATGCCGTCCCCGGCGCCCGCTCCTTCGCCCAGAAAAGGCAGGGGCTCGGACACGTTAAGGGCCACGATTTCACAGTCCAGGCGTTGAGCCATCTTCAGGCTGTAGTCCCGCAGCCTTTTGGAATAACGGCCATCACCCACCACAAGTATTTTGGCCGGTTCATTGGTTTGCGCCATCATCCGTTTGATGGAGGCGGCGGCCCCGGTGGGATGCCCTGCCGCCATTTCTCCGATTTCGATGTATTCTTCAGGCAGTTTTACCACGTTCACATCCTGTTTGTTCCTGCCTGATTTAAACCAGTTGTATAGGGCCATTGTAATCCTCCATGCAATTTCTGCCATTCGTAATGCTACGGAATTTTAACGTATCCGGGTCTCGACCGTTCTGGGTCTCTTGGGGGTTAAAGCATCAAGTGTGCCAAAATATTTATTTTATAATTTATTAAATAAAATCAATAAATTATAAAATGAAACATATGTGAAGCGCGGGAGATGCCGGTTCGAGAGGGATTGCGGTGTTGCATGTTGCAACCGGAACGGGTGAGAAACGGCCGAGAAAAGGAAACGGAGGGGAGGATAGACTGGGCCGCCCGCTGAGAAATCCGCTTGCACCGCTGGTTTGATCGTTTTCCCCTGTAAAATGATGCCACGGGATGGCAGTCTATCCGGCTGTTGCAGA
>JACQYM010000219.1 GCA_016208225.1 Deltaproteobacteria bacterium
CCTGGCCCGGGCCCTGGTCAGGCTGGGCCGGGACAACCTGGCCAATCTCCATCCCCATCCCTGGTACATAGCCCTGCACTACAGCCATCCGCCGCTGCCGCAGCGGGTGAAAAAACTTCTGCTGGCCGACGGCGAGTAAGCAAAAAATGACGACCGACAGCCGGATATCCTGGCAGGAAAAAGCAGCCGTCTTCCATAAGCAGGCGGCTGATTATGACAAGTGGTTTGACGGCAGTCTGCTGTTTGATATTGAACTGGCCGCGGTGCAGGAGCTGCAGACCCCTCTTGCCGCTCCGAAACTCGAGGTGGGGGTGGGGCCGGGTCGTTTTGCCCGGGCCCTGCATGTCTCGGTCGGCGTTGATCCCGCCCTGGCCCCCCTGCGGCTGGCCCGGACCCGGCATGTCGATGTTATCCGGGCCATCGGCGAGCAGCTGCCTTTTGGCGACCGGAGTTTTGCCACCGTTTATCTGCTGTTCACCCTCTGTTTTCTGACCGCGCCGCGGCAGGTGATCGGCGAATGCCACCGCATCCTGCGGCCAGGGGGGCATCTGGTGCTGGGCATGGTGCCGGCGGCAGGGGCATGGGGCAGGGCGTTGCAGGCCAAAAAGGAAAAGGATCATCCTTTTTACCGGCATGCCTCTTTTTAGCAGGGCCAACAGGTGGCGGACTGGCTGAGCGGGGCGGGATTGAGCGTGGTGGAAAGACGGTCGTCTCTTTTTCAGGGGCCGGGGGAATTGCGCGCACTGGAACATTCGCGGCCCGGTCTGGATGAAAGGGCCGGATTTCTTCTGCTGGTCGGCGAAAAAAGCGGGTGATCCGCGGTCAGGCGCGCAGAGTGAGGCGACCGGCAATTACCGTTTGCTGTCAAGCCGGCAGCGATTATCCCCTGTCCACCCAGTTTCGCCTTTCCTTGAGGAATTCGTAGGCAATAAAGGCGCTGCCAGTGACGATGATCGCTGTGGCCAGCACGGCCGGAGCCCAGTGCATCGACCGCATCCGCGGCCTTGTCGGGTCAGGCAGTTCACGTTTGCAGTAACGGCAGACCAGGGCGTTACTGTAGATCTTTTCCTTGCAATAGGGACATGTTTGCATATTCATAAGCTTATATGTAGCGTGCCACGCCGCCAATGTCAAGACACTGATACGGATAACGGCGCGATTCATTACAAAAAAATGGGGTCAACCCGTTTTTCAATTCTGCACCAGGGTAACCGGACGCCTCTTGGATAATTTTGCGTCGTCGAAAATGGTCAATTCGTTCTGGCCGATGATGCCCTGCAGCGTCTCGATGTACTCCTGCCCTTTTTCCGAGTAGAGATCCAGGGTCGCCACCAGACTGTACCCATCCAGGAAATTTTTCTTCTCCCGTCGCTGTTCGGCCCTGGCCAGGCGGAAATTGGTGTAGGCTTCATGGGTGTTGATGTTCATGGCATAGGCCTTGATGGAGTCGATCAGGGTTGGGAAATCCGCGATGCGGTAACCCCCTTTGTCATCCGGCATCATGCCGTCATCTCCCCAGCACCGCTGGCCGAAGAGGGCGTTGCCTTGACCGGTGAAGCGCGAGGTGGCGTAGCCGCTTTCATAGGCCATCTGGCCGAGGGCCATGGACACGGGGATCGTATCCACCCGCAGGTAAATTTTTCTGAAAAATTCTTCCGTTACATCGACGGATTCGGTCTCCCGCAGCACCTTGTAGCGCTGGGCGAGATTTTCCAGCCATGCCAGGTCCTCCCTGCCGGGGTGATCTCCCTCTCTGTATCGGTCAGCCAGGAACTGCAGATGGTTTCTTTCCGCGGTTATCTGTTCATTCACCCTGAGCACGAGGGGCAGCATGGTGCGGTAAAAGAGGCTTTTTCTGGCGGCAACGGATTCGTCCTTTGCCCAGTTGTCGCCGATGGTGCCCAGATAAATGCGGGGCACTTCAAAGTCGCCGCTTTCCAGTTCATCACGGGTATAGCCGAGCGACTCGTAATAGTCCCAGATCTCCCTGGGTGACTGCAGGGTCAGAGTTTCGGGTTCCGGTTCAGGCGCCTCCCACGGCTGGTGACCGGGCTGCTTGCGAACTACGGGCTGATACAGCAGAAAAAGCAGAATGACGGCAGTGAGTCCTGCCGGCAGAAGTATCTTCTTTTCCATTGTTTTGGCCTCTATTATGCGGGTGATGTCTTGCGTCATGCATAAAAAAATGTCGGAAACGTGCCATACCTGGGCATAGAAACGCCATACTGAATGCAAAGAAAGATTGATTGTAATCGCATTTTCCCGACAAGACAAGCAAATCGAGAGCATGGACAGGAGGCTGTGGATGTCAGCCGGGGCGGCCAGGCCGTTCTGGCCGGTCATTTCCAGCGGTTACTGCGCCTTGGCGGAGGGAACGCCGGCAAGGGTATGCTTTCCGGGCAGGAACAGGGCGGCAGGGGGGCGCCTCATCCCCGCAGTTCCATTACCTTCAGCCGCTTGAGTTCCTCCAGGGTGAACACCGGGCCGTCCTTGCACACCAGTTTGTCATCCATGTGGCAGTGGCGGCAGATGCCCACCCCGCATTTCATGTGGCGCTCCATGGTGGTGATGATGTTGCCGTCGGCAAAGCCCCGGTCCGCCAGTTGCGCCAGCACGGCCCTGATCATCATGGGCGGGCCGCAGACCAGGGCCTTGGACTCATCCGGCTCCAGCGCACATTGGGCAAAGAGACCGGTGACCAGGCCCACCTCGCCCTCCCAGCCCGGCTCCGACCGGTCAACGGTGAGCAGGCAATTGACCCCGGCTGTTTGTCCCCAGCTTGCCAAGTCCCCCTGAAAGGCGATATCCGAAGGGGTCCTGCTGCCGTAAAGGATGGTGATGCGGCGGTCATGGCCGGCGGCAAGACAGGTGTTGATCACCGATCGCAGCGGAGCGAGCCCGATGCCGCCGGCCACGAAAAGCAGGTCACTGCCGGCAAGCGCAGTCATGGGAAAGGGACGGCCGTACGGGCCGCGCAGTCCGACCATATCCCCTTGCTTCATGTCATGCAGGGCCGCGGTCAGAATGCCCGCCCGGCGCACGCTCAAATGGATGGTGCCGCTATCGGCCGGGGTGGAGGAAATCGAGATGGGCGCCTCGCCGCAATGGGGCACCGACACCATCATGAACTGGCCGGGCTGATAGGTAAACGAGCCATTGTGCGCACGGTCAACAAAGGCCAGGACAAAGGTCTTGATCTGGGAATTTTCGACAATTACCTCTCTGATCTCCGCCCGTCTGGGCCGATAGAGATCCTTGGGTGAATTTGGCATGGTCATGGATTCTCCCCGCAGGTCATTTTGATAAAAAGGACGATATCCGTGCCGCCGAAACAGATATTGACGCATCGCCCGCAACCCACGCAACTGGGCCGGTTATCCTTTTCCATATCAAACTGCAGTTTGTGCCGGAACCTTTTTTCGATGCCCCGCATCTGCCGGTCCACCGGGTTATGATCACCGGCCATGCGGGTAAAGCCGCTGAAGGTGCAGGCGTCCCAGCTCCTGATCCGTTCCCCTTCATGGTCTCCGGTCTGCCGGTCGCGGATGGTAAAACAGGTGCAGGTGGGGCAGATATAGGCGCAGCCGCCGCAATCCTGGCAGCGCATGGACAGATCCTGCCAGACCGATTCGGGCACCTGGTCATCGGCCAGCCTGCGGGCGGCCAGATCAAGATGCACCTGCTGGCTGAACCTGCCCCGGGCCTCGAGAAAGGCCTGATACTGCGCCTTGACATCCGTCTCATCTGCTGCGGCAAAGAACTGCTGCCACTCCCTGATGATTTCCTGGCCCTGGGACCGGTCAAACTCAACCAGGAAGCGGTCTCCCAGGTCGGTGAGCTGCAGATCAAAACCGAAATCGATGAAAGGGCCGTTGCGGGTGGCGTTGCAGAAACAGTTGGCAAAGGGGGCATTGCAGTTGAGTCCCACCAGAATGGTGTTCTGCCGCCTGTGCAGGTAATGCGGGTCCCTGGCGTTTTTGGAAAAGACCACATCCATGTAGAGGACGGCGGAGAGGTCGCAGGGCCGCACCCCGAAATAGAGGGACGGCGGACGCTCCTCAGCCGCGGTTTCAAAACGGTAGCTGTCGGAGGTGGGATTGCGATAGGTGAAGAGCACCTCCTGCTGGGGGAAGAAAAACCGCTTCAGCGAGTTCTGCGGCTGATTGGCAAGATCAAGCCGGACGTTATCGAGCTGGTCGATCTCGGTAAAAAGGGTGTCCCCGTGGAGGTTCTGCAGCGGGGCGATGAGCCGGTGTTTTTTTTTGAGCTTGCGGAGCAGGGGCAGCAGATGATCTTTTTTGAGAATATATTTATCCTTCATAGGGTTCAGACCTTGGCAAGATGAACGGCGCAGATTTTATATTCAGGGCATTGGGAAAAATGGTCCCTGGCGCTGCTGGTCAGCAGGTTGATCGGCATCTCGCTGAAATGGAAGGTGGTGTACACCTCGCCCGCCTGCACCGCATCGGTGAGCTGGGCTTTGACCTGCACCTCCCCCCGCCGGGAACGCATGCGCACCAGATCGCCGCTGCGCACCCCGAGCCGGCGCCCGTCCTCGGGATGAAGCTGCAGCAGGGCCTCGCCCGCCTCGCGACACAGCTGCGCGCTCCGCCGCGTCATGGTGCCGGTATGATACTGATGGTAAATGCGGCCGGTGATGAGCAGAAAGGGATAGTCGTCATCCGGCAGTTCGTCCGGCGGTTTATACTCGGCCGGGACGAACCGGCCCTTGCCCCTGGTGAAATAATATTTGTGCAGAAATGGGGTGCCGGGATGGCTGCGGTCCCAGCAGGGCCACTGCAATCCCCATGAGTTTTCCAGCCGGTCATGCTGCATGCCGCCGTAAATCGGGGCCAGCATGGCTATTTCTTCCATGATCTCCGCCGGGCTCTCATAATCCATGGCATAGCCGAGCCGGCCCGACAGCTCCATGATGATGTCGGCATCGGTGCGGCTCTGCCCCAGCGGCGGGATCACCCGGCGCACCATCTGCACCCGGCGCTCCGAATTGGTGAAGGTCCCGGTCTTTTCGGCAAAGGAGGCAGCGGGCAGCACCACATGGGCGCGGGCCGCCGTCTCGGTGAGAAAGATGTCGGCCACCAGGAGAAACTCCAGGTTGTCCAGGGTTTCCCGCACCCTGGCGATGACCGGATCACTGAGCATGGGATTTTCTCCCATGATGAACATGGCTTTGAGCGGTCCGTCCTTGCCGCCGTGGGTCATCTCCATGAGGGTGAGACCGGGCTGGGAGGGTAGCGGAACATGCCAGGCCCTTTCGAATTTTTCCCGAAAGTCATCGATGTCAACCTGCTGGTAGCTGGGGAAGACATTGGGCAGGGCTCCCATGTCGCAGGCCCCCTGCACATTGTTCTGGCCGCGCAGGGGGTCGACGCCGGTGTCCTCTTTTTCCACATTGCCGGTCAGCATGGCCAGGTTGGCAATGGCCTGTACGTTGCCGGTGCCGCAGACATGCTGGGTGATGCCCAGGCAGTAGCAGATCACCGCCTTCTGGGCCCGGCCGTAAAGCCGGGCCGCGGCGCGGATGCCGGCCAGCTCCACCCCGGTGATGCGGGCCGTCTCGTCAAGGTCGATGCGGAACAGCATATCGCGCAGCCCGTAAAAGTTCTCGGTGCGCATCTCGATGAACAGATCGTCCGCCAGATTATCGTCAAGAATGATGCGCATCATGGCATTGAGCAGCGGGATATCGGTACCCGGCCGGAGAGCGAGATGGATATCCGCCCTTTTCGCCATCAGGGTGCGGCGGGGATCAACGACGATCAGCCGGGCGCCGCGGTCCATGGCCGCAAAAATACGGCGGGCCACCTGGGGATGGGCCTCGCTGGTGTTGGAGCCGATGACCAGCATCACCTGGGCGTTTTCAATTTCGTTGATGGAGTTGGTCATGGCGCCGCTGCCGAAGGTGGTGGCAAGACCTGCCACGGTGGGAGCGTGTCAGAGCCGGGCGCAGTGGTCGATATTGTTGGTGTGCAGGGCGGCCCGGGCCATTTTCTGCAGCAGATAATTCTCTTCATTGGTGCACTTGGCGGAACTGAGCAGCCCCACCGCCTTGCCGTCGCTTTCCGTGGCTATCCTGCCCAGTTCGCGGGCGGCATAGGACATGGCCTCATCCCAGTCGACCGGCGTAAGCCTGCCGTTTTTACGCATGAGCGGCTGCGTAAGCCGATCCGGGTGATGAATGAATTCATGCAGATGCCAGCCCTTGACGCAGAGATTGTTTCGAGAAACGGGATGGTTTCTGCTGGGCGACGAGCCCACCACCTGACCGCGGCGTTCATGGAGATAAACGCCGCAGCCGCAGCCGCAATAAACGCAGGTAGTCAGAATGTCGTGCATCGGGTGCTCCGGAGCTAGTTGGAATCTGGGCCTCTTCAGAAGTCGTGATGAATGCATTGCGGGGTGCGGAAAACGGATGCACACATCTTCAGGGTATCTTGCAAAAGAGGCCGCAATCGAACATTTGTCATGCCGGGTCGCGCGGCGCTTGCCCGGAATGACGGCAAATTGATTTTATGTCATTTTGCAGGAGGCAGCTATGTCAGGATATCTTTTAGTGTAGTCCGGCACATGGGGCCATTGTCAAGAGGATAAGGAAGGTGAGGCGTGGCAATTCTGCCTTGGCAGTCCCTGCTGATCAACATGACAACAGCGAGACTTCCAGGTATGATTGCAATGGTGCAAAAAATTCATGACAGAGGGCGGGCCGCGGCAGCCGGAGCGTCTATTACTGAGAGGCCAACCGGAATAAAAATGTTCTCGGTGATCGTGGCGGGCTCTGTGGTGAAAATGGATTTTCTACGAATGTATCCGGTTGCCGCTGGAATTTTAACAGGGGATTCTATTTTCATGACGTTTCTGGTCGGCATTCTGGGGATTGACGGCAGCGGCAAGAGCACTCTCGTCGCCGGCCTTGAGCAACGGCTTTCGGCTGCCGCGAGCGTTATGAGCATTGGCCAGCGCGTCACATTGCACAGGGCGGGTGAGCGGCTTGATCTTCTGGGTGCTTTGCCGACATCCGCGCACCCGCTGCACCATTTCTACCGGAATATGCAGCGGCACTGGACCCTGCAGCGCCTGCCGGGCCTGCTCAAACGCTACCAGCCGGATATCTGCCTGGAGGACCGTGACAGCGTCATCGATTTCTGCGCACTTATGACGGCGCACATTCCCGCTCTCCGCTCTCTCGCCCCCCGTCACCGGGTGACGATATTCGTAACCCTGACCCGCCGCTGTTTGGCGGACATGTATCTCTATCTCCGCCTGCCCACGGCGGTTGCCGATGCGCGTATCCGATGCAAGCTGCAGCAGACCAGGCGTCTGCGGGCCTACCATGAGACGCCCCATCTCCTTGAACGTGTGGCCCGGGAATACCCGCGATTCCTTGACTATCTGGCGGAAATCAGCATTCCGGCCGTGGTTTTGGATGCGGATCAGCCTGCTCAGGCTGTCCTCGACGCCGCCTGTTTATCGATCCAGAGCCAGTACGACCGTAACCAAGCTTGATGGCGTCGCAAAAAGTCAAATTCAGGCATATATGCTTTCTCTATTTGTTATGTTGTCTTGTATTTATGGATTTTTCAATGTGACGGTTGACAGAGTGATTTGGTTTCAATAAGATCTACCAATTGCAGATTGCCAAGTTGATCAGTGTTGTCAGGCTTCTGCTGTCTTTGAGATTATTTTCACTGCAATGTGCCGACATATGAATAGAGCGAAAGTATTAATCTCTCATTACGTTAGGTGTGTTCATGTGATGTATTTATATACTACGGTATGTAAATATACAGTTTTTTCGCTGTCTGTTTTTTTTGTTGTTCTATCCATTCTTACTCCGCAGGCTTTCTCCCGGGAAGACCCTCCTGAGGCAAAGGCGATAACCGCTGCTGTTCTTAAGGATTTTCCCCCTCTCTATCTTTTGGATGATGCCGGCAAACCCGCAGGTTTTGCCATCGATGTCTTGACCAGAGTGGCCGAAAAAACCGGGCTGCAGGTGCAATATCTGATCGTAGAAAACTGGGCCGCGGCCATGGAGGCTGTCCGCACCGGCGAGGCGGATTTCATCCCGGGAACCGGCATCAGCGAGACACGCTCGGCAGAGTTTCTCTTTTCCGATGCAATTGAGACCATCCCTGTTTCCTGTTTCGTCCGGTCAAAGAATTACGCCATAGACGGCATCAAGGCTCTCAATGGGCAACGTGTTGCGGTCATTGAAAAGAGTGCGGCGGAGACAAAGCTCAAGGATCGCAGGGACATCAAACTTGTTTCTTTCCCGAATATCGACTCGGCCTTGATCCAGCTTCTCACCGGTGATGTGGATGCCTTTGTCTTTCCTGAGCCGGTGCTCTGGAAAAAAGCACCATGCCGAACTGGAAGAGAGAGTAGCGGCACGAACATATGAATTAAAAAAGGAAAAGGAAAAGGCCCGTAAATATTTTGATATTGCCGGCGTGATGATGGGGGCTCTCAACAGTGCGGGCGAAATAATCGTAATGAATCAGAAAGGATGTCAGTTATTAAATGTAACGGAAGAGCAGGCTGTCGGGAAAAACTGGTTTGATTGTTACCTGCCTAGGAACATCTCCCGCGAAATAAAAAATGTATTCAATCAATTGATGGCAGGTGAAACTGAACCGGTGGAATATTATGAAAATCCTGTCGTGACCAGTGATGGCAAGGAACGGATCATTGCCTTCCATAACACGCTTCTGACGGATGAGAAGGGAATCAAAGGGATTCTTTTTTCCGGTCTGGATATCACGGAGCGTAAAAAAGCGGAAGAAGAAAAGGCAAAGATGGAGGCGCAGCTCCGGCAGGCCCAGAAAATGGAAGCCATTGGCACCCTGGCCGGAGGAATCGCCCATGATTTTAACAATATTCTCGGGGCGATCATCGGTTACAGCGAAATGGCGATCGAAGCCCTGCCGCCGGATTCAACAGTTACCCGGAACCTGGGTGAAGTTCTCAAGGCCGGATTCAGAGCAAAGGATCTGGTAACACAGATCCTTGCCTTCAGTCGCCAGGCAAACATTGACCCGATTTATCTGCGCCCGGCGAGCATCATCAAAGAGGGGGTGAAGCTGCTCCGGTCATCAATTCCGACCACCATTGACATTCATGAAGATATCGATGCGAAAACAGGGGTGATCCTTGCCGCTCCCACCCAGATTCATCAAATATTGATGAATCTGTGCACCAATGCCTTCCATGCCATGGAGGAACATGGCGGTACATTGCTCATCTCCCTGCACGAAATTGAACTCGATCCGGAAAATTCAGACATACCCCCCGGGGCTGCCGGCGGAACTTTTGCCCGCTTAACCGTGCATGACAGCGGCACCGGCATTGACCCGATGATAAAAAACAGCATCTTTGACCCTTATTTCACCACCAAGGAGGCCGGGAAAGGCACCGGCATGGGTTTGGCCATCGTCCATGGCATCGTGAAAACCTGCGGCGGATTTATCGTCTGTGAAAGCGTACTTGGCCGCGGCACGACTTTCAAGGTGTTTTTGCCGGTGGTGACGCAGCACGGCCCGGATGAAGTGAAAATTCTCGACTGCATCCCCACCGGCAAAGAAAGGATCCTTTTTGTTGATGATGAGGCACTGATCGCCGATATGGCCAAGGAGATCCTGGAAAAGCTGGGGTATACCGTCACCGTGAGAAAAAGCGGGCCCGCAGCCCTTGAGACTTTCCAGAATCAACCCGGCAAATTCGATCTGGTCATCACTGACCAGACAATGCCCGGCATGACCGGTGTCGAACTCTCCAGGCGCATGCTGCAAATCCGCCCTGACATCCCTATTATTCTCTGCACCGGCTACAGCTCCACCGCTTCGGAAAGCGCGGCCAAATCTCTCGGCGTTAAAGAATTCGTTTTCAAACCCATCTCGATAAGGCACATGGCCAGACTCATCCGCAAGGTGCTGGAGACATCATCTTGAGAGTATCTTGAAAAATGGGGGACCCAGCCTGGAACCGCTGACTTTTCCAGGTGCTACCACCCTGTGATCGTTACCATTTATTTTGATATGATGTCGACGCTCCCCCGCCTCCGGGTTATAGTGAACTCTGCAAGCAGGTCACATTGCTCCTCTGTCTGACGCTCAAGGTGATGCAAAAATGGTTTTCCGCAATTACAAAATTGCCGTAAGAATCGGGATTATCATTGCTCTCTTCTCCCTTATCATGATCAGCCTCGGCATCATTGAATTCGTGAGCATGGGAAAGATCAAAAAGGGAATGGAGGAGATCATCCGCCAAACCAATGTGAAGGTCGAACTCGCCCAGGAGATGCGGTTTCTCGCCCGGCATAAGGCGGTTATCATCAGAAATATCCTGCTGCTGCAGGAGCAGGCTGATAAACAATTTGAACTGGCCCGCATTGCGCAGGAAGAAAAAGACTATGCCCGGGCCAGTACGAAACTTGTCGAAATGGTCACGGATGAGGAGGGCCGGGCGATTCTCGCCCGGATCATCAAGGGCCAGGAAGAAACCAGGCAGCTCTGGGAGCAGGCCATTGCCCTCGGTCTGGCAAACAGGCGGGATGAAGGGATAAAATTTCTGGTGCAGGAGGTGAGAAGCCGGCAGGGGGGCTGGCTGGACAGCCTGAACGACATGGTCGCCCTGCAGAAAAAATATGCCGGCATCCATTATGAAAGGGCGTTGCACACCTATATAACCGCGCGCAATACTTTCATCATTATCGATATATTTTCCATTCTGATCGGGTTGATTGCCGCCGTGTTCATCACAAGAAGCATCACCCGGCCTTTGGCCGATTTCACCCGCAAGGTGGACCGCATCGCCCACGGCGATCTTTCGGTAACCGTTGATTACAACGAGAAGGATGAGATCGGCCTGCTCGGCAAAAACATCAATGCCATGGTTGCCTTGCGCCGGCAGAGTGAAAAGGAGCTGGAAGAGTACCGCCTGCATCTTGAAGATCTGGTGGAGGAACGGACCGAGGACTTGAACCGGCAGAGGGAAAAATTTATCTCGGTCCTCATTCATGACCTGAAGGGGCCGGTGACTCCCATTCAGGGCTTCACCCGGCGGCTGCTGGCCGGCAAAACAAAGTCACGGGAGGATGTGGAAAGGTATCTGAAAACCATCGAGAAATCTTCCCAGCAGCTGCTGGATACCATTGAAACGACTTCCAAGGATCTGCGGGACAAATCAACCCTGGGGATCTTCAAGCCGGAAGCGGTGGATCTGGTCGAGCTGGCCGTTGCCGTAGTAAACAGCTTCATGGCGGAACTGGAGGAGCGGAAAATTGCCGTTGCCATCAACGGCTTGGAACGCAACGCCTGGGACAGGCTGGACCCGATCTTTTTGAACGGAGATCGCTCCCAGTTGAAAACGTTGCTGGAAAATCTGATCGGCAATGCCGCCAAATATGCAAAACAGTCCATTGGTATGGAGCTGCGCAAAAAGAACGGGGATGCCGTTTTTGCCGTGACCGACGACGGCCCCGGTATTGCCGAGGAATATCATGATAAAATCTTTGAACAGTATTTCCAGGTGCCCGGCAGCCGGAAAGGCACCGGGATCGGATTGTACAGCGTCATGAAGGTCGTGGAAAATCATCATGGGACCATTGAGGTGGCCTCGGTCCCGGACAAAGGGGCACGCTTTCAGTGGTGCTCCCTGTCCCGGCCGACGTTGGATGTTCGAATTGCATCGACAGATAACCGGAGGGTGCGGATGCTCAATATCTATTTTGCCGGGGCCATACGGGGCGGGCGCGAAGATGCCCGACTCTATGCCCGGCTGATCTCTTTTCTGCAAACCTTCGGCACCGTGCTCACCGCGCATGTCGGTGATGAGGGGCTGCTGCGGCAGGAGAAATCCTTAACCGAGCAGGAGATCTTTCAGCGGGATATGCAGTGGCTTAAGAAGGCCGATCTGGTTATCGCCGAAGTCTCCACCCCCTCCCTGGGGGTGGGCTATGAAATCGGCCTGGCCCAGGCCTTGGGCAAGGAGATTTTCTGCCTGTACCGGCCCAGGGAAGGAAGACGCCTCTCCGCCATGATCGCCGGCAACCCGGCCCTGCGGGTGCAAAGCTACTCCCATCCGGCGGAAGCGGAAAGGCTGCTGGCCGGCCGGATCGGGGAATTTTCCGGGAAACCTGGGACGGAGCGGTCGGCGGAACAAGTTGTTGACAGAACGGGCCGCCAGGAATATATAGGGGAAAAATTGTAGCCGAGATCTGTTCAAAAAACAGATGCGGGGGACCCAGGTTATCCGGGGCGTATTCCATATTTTTTGGATAGGGCACTTCCATGCCCGAGCCCGTCAGCTAACCTCGCAGGCAAATGGAAGGGCAATGGCAAGAAATGATGGACCGCTTTGCCTGCGGTCTTTTTTTTTGCCATGCTCCCAGAGGAGCGGAAAATGAGTAACGTCAAGGAATCCCCGGTGCGGGCCGCCATCAAGTCCCTTGGATTGGTTTTCGGCGACATCGGCACCAGCCCCATTTATACTTTCACGGTTATCTTTCTGCTCCTGGAACGGACCCCGGTCAACATCGCCGGCGTTCTCTCCCTCATCGTCTGGACCCTTACCATTCTCGTCATGGTTGAATATGCCTTTCTCGCCATGACGCTGAGCAAAAAAGGCGAAGGCGGCACCATAGTCCTCCGCGAGATACTGACGCCGCTTCTCAAGTCGGGCCGCAAAATTCGTTTGGTCACCTTTCTTTCCTTTGTCGGTATTTCGCTCCTGACCGGTGACGGGGTCATCACCCCGGCCATCAGTATCCTCTCGGCGGTGGAAGGGTTTCTGCTCATTCCGGGCTGTGAAAATATCACCCAGGGCACGCTCATCGCCATTGCCGCGCTCATCGCCATCGGCCTTTTTGCCGTGCAGAAAAAGGGAACGGAAAAGATTTCCGGCGTGTTCGGCCCGGTGATGCTGCTCTGGTTTTTCTCCCTGTCGGTTTCGGGGATCATTGCTATTATCCAGGTGCCGGATGTGATGGCGGCGCTCTCGCCCTGGCCGGGCATCTCCTTTCTCATGCACCACGGACTTACCGGTTTTTTCATCCTCTCCGAGGTGATCCTCTGCGCCACCGGCGGCGAGGCCCTTTACGCCGACATGGGTCACCTGGGCCGGGATTCCATCCTCCGGGCTGGTATTTCGTCTTCGTCGCCCTGCTGCTCAACTACATGGGCCAGGGCGCCTTTCTCATCCAGAACCCCGGCGCCCGCAATGTGCTTTTCGAGATGATCCTCCATGAAGCGGGCATCCTCTACGTGCCTTTTCTCATCCTGAGCATCACCGCCACGATCATCGCCTCCCAGGCCATGATCAGCGGCATGTTCTCCATTGTCTACCAGGGCATGGTCACCCGGATCATGCCGCTTTT
Source organism: Deltaproteobacteria bacterium (assembly GCA_016208225.1). Classification (GTDB taxonomy): domain Bacteria; phylum Desulfobacterota; class Desulfobulbia; order Desulfobulbales; family SURF-16; genus SURF-16. Next base: position 13,391 of record JACQYM010000219.1, read on the forward strand.
CAAGATCGACTACACCTCAACGGACCTGCGCACCCAGATTTACATCGGCACGGCCAACTGGTTTCTCCTCGTTTCCGTCCTGGCCGTCATGCTCATCTTCCGGGAGTCAAGCAGTCTTGCCGCGGCATACGGCCTGGCGGTGACCGGCACCATGACCCTCACCGGCCTCATGATGACCTGGATATTCGCCCTCCGCCATCAAACGACCAAGGCGGCCCTCTCGCTGCTGATCACCTTTGTGGATCTCGCCTTTCTGCTGTCCAATTTCTACAAGCTGCCCCATGGGGGCTACTGGTCCCTGGTCATCGCCGCCATTCCGCTCACCCTCATCCTCATTTATACCTCCGGGCAGAAACGGCTCTATCGGGCGATGGATCCCATGCACCTGGAGCTCTTCCTGGAAAAATACTACCAGCACTATAAAAAAATAATTCCCATCCAGGGCAGCGCCCTGTTTTTTGCCCGCGACATGCGCAAGGTGCCGCCGTATCTGACCACTACCATGTTCACCAATCACATTATTTACCAGGACAATATTATCGTCTCCATCACGCAGACGGAGGAACCATTCGGCGTGTCCGGCCACTTCCGGGAATGCTATGCCGAAGGGCTGCGGCAGTTCGAGATTCTCGCCGGTTACATGGAGGTGGTGGACATGAGCCGCATCCTGCGTGACTTCGGCATCCAGTACCGCGCCATCTTCTACGGGCTGGAGGATATCAGCACCACCAACGTCATCTGGCAGCTCTTTTCTCTCATTAAACGGCTCACGCCGAGCTATGTCCAATTCTACAAGCTGCCGCCGAATTATCTGCACGGCGTCATTACCCGGGTGGTGATGTAATCCCTGTTGTACCTCGTCTCCCTCCCAACCGCCCCCTTGCGCAGGCAGGCAGGTTTGCGAATAATGCCGTCTTGACGAATTCTTGATGTCTTCTTCTCCCATTTTGACCCCTTCTTTATGCGTTTATGTGTACAATACAGAACAAACAGCATTGATCATTAGGCCGGCAAGGGGATGGGTATCCGGAATTTTAAGGGGTAACCCGGAAACAGGTATACGTCGCCGGCATGCTTCTCTCTTTTCAAACGGGATATTCGTTTCAACCGGAGATGACGATTATGAATTCCTATGAATTGCTTGCAACCGTTCTCTTTTTCTTGCTGCTGCTGGCCATGGTCAGGCCATTCGGCTCCTATATGGCCAGGGTCTACCAGGGGGAGCGGACCTTCCTGTCGCCGCTTCTCGTGCCGTGCGAAAACATGCTCTACCGTTTCTGCGGGGTAAACAGGGATGAGGAGATGGACTGGAAGCGGTATGCCTGGGCCATGCTCCTCTGCAACCTGGTGCTCTGTGCGGCGCTCTTTGCCATCCTGATGCTCCAGCACCTGCTGCCGCTCAATCCCCAGCAGCTGCCGGCCTTCACCTGGCCGCTGGCGCTCAACACGGCGGTCAGTTTCGTCACCAACACCAACTGGCAGGCCTACGCGGGTGAATCGGCGGCGAGCTACTTCACCCAGATGGCGGGGCTCGGGGTGCACAACTTCCTTTCCGCCGCCACCGGCATGGCCATTGCCATTGCCCTCATCCGCGGCTTTGTGCGGCGCAAGACCTCGCTGCTGGGAAACTTCTGGGTTGATATGACCCGCGGCACCCTCTACATCCTGCTGCCGATTTCCCTGGTCGCCGCCCTGGTCCTGGTTTCCCAGGGGGTGATCCAGAACTTCAGCGCCTACAAGACCGTGCCGCTCGTGCAGGCCGCAAGCTACGACAAGCCGCTGCTGGACGCTAAGGGGGAGGCGCTCATGGATGCCGACGGCAAGCCGGTCACCGAGAATGTTACCGTGCGGGAGGTCACCATTCCCATGGGGCCGGTCGCCTCCCAGGAGGCGATCAAGGAACTGGGAACCAACGGCGGCGGTTTTTTCAACGCCAACTCGTCCCACCCCTTTGAAAACCCCACTCCGCTTTCCCATTATCTGGAAATCATGCTGATCCTCCTCATCCCGTTCGCCCTTACCCGCACCTTCGGCGTCATGGTGGGCAACCCCCGCCAGGGGTGGGCCCTGTTGGCAGTGATGCTTTTTTTGTTGATCGCGTCGTTCGGGGTCCTGCAGGGAGTTGAGGCGAACGGCAATCCGCTGTTGACAAAACTCGGCGTGCAGGGGGCCAACATGGAGGGCAAAGAACTGCGCTTCAGCCTTGCCGGCACCTGCCTCTTCGAGGTGGCCACCACCGGCACCTCCTGCGGTGCGGTCTCTGCCATGCACGACTCCCTCACCCCCATCGGCGGCATGATCCCCTTAAGTCTGATTCTCCTGGGCGAATTGATTCCGGGCGGGGTCGGCTCCGGCCTGTACACCATGCTCGCCTTTGCCGTCATCGCGGTCTTTGTCTCCGGCCTCATGATCGGGCGGACCCCGGAATACCTGGGGAAAAAGATCGAGGGGCGGGAGATGTGGATGTCGATCGTCACGATTCTGACGGCCGGGATCGTGGTCCTGGTCCTGTCCGGGGCAGCCATGATCGCCCCCGCCGCCGTGGCATCCATGGCAAATCCCGGCGCCCACGGCCTCTCCGAGGTGCTCTACGCCATAGCCTCCATGGCCAACAGCAACGGCAGCGCCTTTGCGGGGCTCAACGCCAATGCCGGCTTTTACAACATCCTCGGTGCGCTGGCGATGCTGCTTGGCCGTTACGTACCGGCGGTGGCAATGCTCGCCATGGCAGGCTCCCTGGCGGAGAAAAAGTTCGTCCCCCCGAGTCTCGGGACCCTGCCCACCGACAAGGCGCCGTTTGCCCTCTGGCCCACCCTCGTCATCCTCATCGTCGGCGCCCTCACCTTTTTTCCGGCCCTGTCGCTCGGCCCGATCGTCGAACACGTGACCATGCTGGGAGGGAATTGATCATGTCAAAACATGCACCCGAACCGGTTTCCATTTTCGATGCGCGGATCATGAAATCCGCCTTGGCCGATTCCTTGAAAAAGCTTGATCCCCGTGCACTGTGGCGCAATCCGGTCATGTTCGCGGTGGAGATCGCCAGCCTCATCACCCTGGTGACCTTCGTCATGTCGCTCACCGGCGCCAACCGGGAGCCGGCTTTGTTCACCGGCCTTGTGTCGCTGTGGCTCTGGCTGACGGTCATCTTCGCCACCTTTTCCGAGGCCCTGGCGGAAGGGCGCGGCAAGGCCCGCGCCGCCTCGCTTCGCAAGACCCGCACCGACGTAAAGGCCAAGCGCCTGCAAAAGCCGGAATTCGGCACCCCCTTCGAGACGGTGTCTGCCAACGAACTGCGCAAGGATGACTATATCCTCGTCGAGGCCCATGACATGGTCGCCGGAGACGGCGACGTCATCGCCGGCGCCGCCCTGGTGAACGAAGCGGCCGTTACCGGCGAATCGGCCCCGGTGGTGCGCGAGTCGGGAGGGGACCGGAGCGCGGTCACCGGCGGCACCACGGTCATTGCCAACGCGATCATCGTCAGGATCACCGCCAACCCGGGCGAGACCTTCCTATTTACAGCGTGCGGGCGGCGGGGCAGGGGACGCCCGTTTCCCTGACCATTCTCGTGGCCCTCTTCGTCTGCCTGGCGCCGACCACCATTGCCGCGCTGCTCCCGGCCATCGGCATCGCCGGCATGGACCGGCTCTTCCAGAAGAACGTCATCGCCCTGTCCGGGCGCGCCATCGAGGCGGCGGGAGATGTGAACGTGCTCCTGCTGGACAAAACCGGCACCATCACCATGGGCAGCCGGGAGGCGGTGGAGTTTGTGCCGGTGGGAGGGCACACGGAAAAGGAGCTTGCCGAAGTGGCCCTGCTGGCGTCACTGACTGACGAAACTCCGGAGGGGAGAAGTGTCGTGGTCTTGGCAAAGCAGATGTACGGCATGAAGCAGCAGACGCTTCCCGCTGATGCGGAAACCATCGCCTTTAACCCCGACTCCCGTCTTTCCGGGGTCAATATCGGCGGCAGACAATACCGCAAGGGGGCAGCCGATGCAACGGTCGCCTTTGTGAAAAATCTTGGAACCAGGAATATCCCCGCCAAACTCGCGGAAGTGGTCGACAGGATCGCCCGGGCCGGGGCAACTCCCCTGGTGGTCAGCTGCGACGCCCCGGCCCTTGCCCAGGCGGACGTGGCAGTGGCGATGAACACCGGCACCCAGCCGGCCCGCGAGGCGGCCAATATCATCGACCTGGACAGCAATCCCACCAAGCTCCTCGATATTGTCGAGGTGGGCAAGCAGATCCTGATGACCCGCGGCAATCTGACCACCTTCAGTATCTCCAACGATGTGGCCAAGTACTTTGCCATCATCCCGGCGATGATGCTTTCCATCTATCCGCAGCTGGGGGTGCTCAATGTCATGCACCTGGCCAGTCCTTACAGTGCGATCCTGTCGGCGGTCATTTTCAACGCAATCATCATCCCGCTGCTGGTGCCGTTGGCGCTCAGGGGGACCAGATTCCGGCCCATGCCGGCTGAAAAGCTCCTGATCCATAACCTTCTGCTTTACGGAGTGGGCGGCATCATCGCGCCGTTCGTCGGCATCAAGGCGATCGATATGATTATCGGCATGGTGCTGTAACATGCCGACAATGCTTGAGAGGCGTTGCCTGCGTTTCCCCATCGTGCAAAGGATGAAACCATGAAAGAACTGAAACCCGCAATTCTGCTGTTTATCGTCTTCACTGTTATCTGCGGCGGCATCTATCCGGCCCTGGTCACAGGTATTGCTTCCGCCATCTTCCCGAAACAGGCCGGCGGGAGCTTCATTACCGGCGCCAGCAACCGCGAGATCGGCTCACGCCTCATCGGCCAGCCCTTTTCCGAGGCGAAATACTTCTGGCCGCGTCCCTCCGCCACCGCTGTGTTCGGCTTCAATCCCCTGGCTTCCGGCGGTTCCAACGCCGGTCCGACCAATCCCGCTTTCATCGCGACCGTGGGGGACCGGGTCAAGGCGCTCCATGATGCGGGCGTCACCGGCGGCGTCCCGGCCGATCTGGTTGAGGCGTCGGCCAGCGGCCTCGATCCCCACATCAGCGTGGAAGCGGTGCATGTGCAGATTGCCCGTGTCGCCAGGGCGCGCGGGATGACGGAGGAGGAGCTGAGCAAACTCGTTGCCGCCCATACTGAAGGGCGCCAGTTCGGCTTCCTGGGGGAGCCGAGGGTGAATGTGCTTGTATTGAATGTGAAGTTGGATTCGCTGCAATAGCTGCGCAGAGGGGGAAATAAGGGACTTGGAAATTTTAAAAATACCGTTTATCTGTGTCGTCATGCCAGCATGTTTTTAGCTGGCATCCAGTGAGGACCTGGATTTCGGCTAAAAACATGCCGGAATGACGGAGCCTTCGAGACGTGATAAGCGGTATATCAACAATTGCTGAATCCCTAAAATATGAAAAGCGGAACACCGATGAAATTGTTGATTATTTTGCAGCGACTGTTCCTTGCATCAGCTGCCTATGCGGGGTCATATTCTCCGAGGTGGGCGCCAACAAGGGGAGAGACATAGCGCTCGCCCCGGCGTATCCTGTCCACGGCGGTAAAGAGTTCCGTGTCGGCATTTTCCTTGAGCAGATATCCTTCAGCCCCGACGGCAAAGGCATAATCCACATATTCCTTTTCCCGGTGCATGGTGAGGATCAGAATTTTTACGTCCGGATAGATTATTTTTATCGCCCGGGTTGCGGCAAGTCCGTGATGATTCGGCATGGAGATGCCCCAGATCACCATATCCGGGGGCTCCTTTTTAAAGAACTCAAAGAGCTTGAGGTCATCCCCGGCCTCGCCGATCACCTGCAGTTCCCGCGTCCCTTCGAGAATATTCTTCACGCACTGCCGAAACATGGCGTGATCATCTGCCAAAACAATACGATACGCGCCCACTGTCGGTTCCCTTTCGTCACAACTCTTCAATGTCGAGGCTGCATGCCCGGATCATAAAAAAACAGGTCCCCCGCCAGAACGGGGAGACCTGTTTCAAGCTGCTGCTATGGGCTCCTGCATGAATGTTGCGGATTGAAAGAAAAAATGCTACCCGCTGTTCACCCAGAGGCCTCACTGATCAAGAAAAAGAAAATAATTCCTGTCAGACGGTGCCTTTGCAGTCCTTCAGTTTATCTTTGACGTTGTCTTTGTCACGCTGCCGGCCGGCGGCCAGGCTGAAGATTGTACTGTCCGAGCTGTAGGGCAGCGTGCAGGAACCGTCTTCAAGGCGGTCACGATCCCGGTCCTGGTCCCTGTCGCCGGCGAGATTGAATCTGTGGCGGGTATCGGTGCTGAAATCGGGATCGAGACAGGAGCCGTCCTTCAGCTTGTCCTGGGTCCGCAGCTGGTCAGCGGCGAGATTGAATCTGCA
>JACQYM010000220.1 GCA_016208225.1 Deltaproteobacteria bacterium
GTGGTAATCACAAAATATTTTCTCTGTGATCTCTGTGTGCTCTGTGGTTCATTTGCTTCAAACTGCGGCCCAGTCGCCAAGCCGGGCCGAGCGCAGGCATGCGTCGCAGACGCGCAGCGCGGCCAGCCCCTCCCCGCCGCTGACCGGATTCGGGGCCTCTCCCTTGAGAAAGGCAAGCCAGTCGTGCAGCAGCGGCACAATAGCATTGCCGGGCGGGGCATGCTCCACCGGCATGCAGCGCGAGCCCTCGATAAACTCCAGGCGGCCGTGCACCTGATCGCCGTGCAGTTCCCCGTTCAGGCCGACAAATTCGTAGCGGCCGCTCCTGCCCCGACCGACTTTGCTCGAATCCACCGTGCCGACCACGCCGTTTGTCATTTCCAGCTGGGCGGTAAACAGATCCTCGAGTCCCGGATTATGGATCTGAAATTTGCAGCACCGCACCCGTCTGATTTCAAGGCCGGTGACAAAACGCAGGGCGTCGAACAGATGCACGCCGGTGTGCAGGATAACGCCCGCGCCCGCGGTTTCCGCCTTTTCCAGCCACGGCAGGGTGGAAGGCTCCAGCCGGTGGCTGGCCGAAAAACTGTACAGGGCACCCACCCTGGGCAGGGCGCGGCGCAACCCCTGGATAATGGTGTTATAGCGCAATGTCTGGCCGACGGTGAGAGGCAGACCGGCATCGGTGCAGAGCTTGACGATCTCGGACCCGCTGCTGCTGTCAACGGCCAGCGGTTTTTCCAGCAGCAGGGGCTTGCCCGCCGCGGCGCAGAGCCTGGCGATGGCCACATGCAGCACCGGCGGGGTGACGGCAATGACCGCCTCCACCTGCGGATCATGGACCAGTTCCCGCCAGTCGGCGTGATAGCTGGCCTGCCAGGCGCGCGCCTGCTCCCTGCCCGTCTCCGAACGGCGCGAAACGGCAGCAAGCGTCAACCCCGGCACATCTTTTCTGATATGCTCGGCATAGCGGGTGCCATGCCTGCCGGTGCCGATGATGCCTATCTGCATAAATACCCGCTGTTTCCGTTGAGGTTTGACAGAAAATTACCGGACGCCGCCCGCCTTACCCCTGCGGGCATCGTCGCAATCCGCATTCCGCGATCCACAATCCCCAATCTCTGTAACACGTTGCAATATTTACCTTGACTATCCGGCACTTGCCTGATGATAATAAAAGTATATGATTATCATTAATTTGCAGCCAGTGTGGAGTTAAAGGTTTTTTGCTGTCCAAAATGTGGGCTATGTCCACGGTTTACGGTTAAGGACGTTTTTTACTGTAAACCGGCAAACCGTGACTGCCGCAAAAGCACTTATCAGGAGCCTCTTGCAAAATGCCATAAAATCAATTTGCCGTCATTCCCACGAAAGCGGGAATCCAGAAAGCACAATGGATTCCGGGTCGCGCTGCGCTTGCCCGGAATGACGAAATGTTCGATTGCGGTCATTTTGCAAGAGGCTCGATGGTAATCAAATAAAAATAAATCCGCCGGGCGGAAAAGTGGCTCCCGCAACAGCCTCGCCCGTCCACCTTTACTGCACCATATACGGCTGAAAAAATCAATGGGGATCAGCAAAGACAAGTTGACATCAGCCGTCCTTCTGCTGGCATCAGTATTCCTTTTTTGCCTGCCCGTCGCGGCATTGGCCCAGACCAAACAGGTCGTCTTCATCCGCTACCGGATTCCCCCCGGCTATTTTGCCAATGTTGTCGAGGAATTCAAGGCGGCCATGAGCCGGCGCGGTTTTACGGAAGGGGTGAACATCGAGTACATTGACATCCTGACCAGAAGCGCGGACAATGACTCCATCCCCGATGTCCTTGCCGCCGTGCGGCAATATCAGGATTCCGCCGATATGTTTATCACCTGCGGCTGGGTTTCCATGCCCGCCAGGGAACTGCTCAAAAATACCGGAGTCCCGCAGCTCTTTGTGCCGGTGCTCAAGTCGGTTGCCATGGAAATGCTCCCCACCGTGAAAAGTCCGCCCGGCACCAATCTTTCCGGCATCTACCTCATGTATCCGCCGGAAAAGGTACTGCGCCTGGCCCGGCTCATCCTGCCCGGCGCAACAAAATATGCCTATGTTTATGATTCCCTTATTCCCGCCGACCGGGTATTTAAAAAAGAATATGAAGAACTGGCCCCGGCTGACCGCCATGATTTTTCCCTTTTCTTTCTTGACCTGGCGGCAGGCGAGGAAAAGGTGATTGCCGAGCTGCGCGGGCAGGGCATTGACGCTTACGGCGGGATCATCGGCTTCATCAAGCACCGGGAAGCACTGTCGGCAAGCGGCATTCCCCTCATCACCTCCTTTGCCCTGGATATCGACCAGCAATCCATCAGGGAGTATGTGGGCGAAGACACCATTGCCGGCCTGTTCGATCCCTTCGGGTACTGCGGGTCGGAAGCCGCGGAAATGACGGCCGATATCTTTGCGGGCCGGAATACCATTGAAAACAGTACGCCGCGGCCGGCCAAACAGTTGGCCTTCATCAACCTCAAGGCGGCCAGGCTGCGCAATCTGCCGATCTCCTTTGATGCTCTCGAAGCGGTGGATATTATCATCAAATAACAGAAGACAACCGAGGTCAGCAGGTTAAACGCCGGCAGCGGAAAAGGGGTCCGCGAAGAGTGGCTGAATTCGGATTGCGGATTGCGGATTGCGAATTGCGAATTGCGGAATATGGTACTATCTGATCAGAGAAAACCTTAAACTTCAGACACGTTAAGTGCTTTCCAAAAGGGGTTTGCCGGAGTATCGTTCATGAACAAAGAAAAAAAAGCGCTGCTCTCCATACGCACCCTTTTCCTGCTGGCCATGTTCCTGCTTATTCTCCTGCTCTCCCTGCCCCAGTTTCTCTCCGGCAGCAGGCTGCTCACTGCCATCATCCATGAGCTGGGCACGGAACTCATAGAAGAAAAACTTGCCGCCCTGATCCAACCGGTTGACCGCCGTTATGAAACCCTGCGCCGCGTCGGTCTTGAGGACAGCGGCGCCCATCTGGATGAAATCAAAAAAAGCGCTCTGGCAGCTTTCGCGGCGACCCGTTACAAGGAAACCGGCACCATGTTCGTGATCGGCGATGACAAGACAATATTGCTGTCACCCGATTTCAGCAGCAGCGTCGACGAGGATTTCATGCCGTTTTTCACCAGCGTGACCGCCGTGCGGGACGGCATTGTCGAATACACGGTGAAAGGCAGCCACAAACTGGCGGCCTGCCGTTATTATCCGCCCTGGCAGAGCTATATCGGCCTTACCATCAACCGCGACGAACTCTTTGCCGCCCACAACAAGTTCGTCCCGGTTTGCGGAAAGGGTCACCCACGGTGATTACCAGTCTGCCGTCCAGGGGCCTTTCATTCTGGAGCTGGATACGCTGAAAAAGGATGTCACGACCATGGTGGGCACCCTGCACCGGCAGATGCTGGCAACCGAACAGCAGCTGGCCATCATCAAGGAAAGAGAAACCGAAAGGGACAAGGCCCTGACGGAACTGCAGGAAAGTGAAAACCGCTACCGGGCCATTTATAACGCCCCGAGTGATGCCATCTTCATTCACGATGCGATTTCCGGCCAGCTCCTTGATGTCAACCAGACCATGCTGCAGATGTATGGCTACAGCCGGGAAGAGGCCCTGCACCTCTCCGTGGAGGACATGAGCGCCGGCGATCCCCTTGCCAGCCGGCAGGAATCGGAGCATAACATCAAAAACGCCATTGAACAGGGGCCGCAGGTTTTTACCTGGCATGCCAGAAGAAAAAACGGCGAACTTTTCTGGGTTGAGGTGGCGCTGAAATACACCCGGTTCAACGACAGACAGCTTGTGATCTCCGTGGTGCGCGACATTACGGACAGAAAAAAGGCGGAAGAGGCCCTGGCCGCGGAAAAGGAACGGCTGGCCGTGACCCTGCGCAGCATCGGCGATGGCGTGATCACCACCGATACCGCGGGCAGAGTGGTCATGCTGAACAAGGTGGCCGAGGAGCTGACCGGCTGGTCCCAGGAACAGGCGGCGGGCATGGCCCTGCTCGAGGTGTTCCGCATCATCAATGAAAAAACCGGCAAAACGTGCGACAACCCGGCCGACAAGGTGCTGTCCTCCGGCAACATCATCGACCTGGCCAACCATACCGTGCTGATCGCCCGGGACGGCACCCAGCGGCACATTGCCGACAGCGGCGCGCCCATCCGCGACCCGGACAGCCGCATCATCGGGGTGGTCCTGGTCTTCCGGGACGTGACGGACAAACTGCGCTACGAGCAGGAGATCCTGAAGGTCAAAAAACTCGAATCCGTGGCGGTTCTGGCCGGCGGCATTGCCCACGATTTCAATAATATCCTGGCGGCGATCCTGGGCAACATCAACCTGGCCAGGGTCCAGGTGGACAAGGACACGGATGCCGCGGCCCTGCTGGAGGAGGCCGAGAAGGCCTCCCTGCGCGCCAGAGGCCTGACCCAGCAGCTGCTCACCTTTGCCAAAGGCGGGGCGCCGATCCGGCAGATCAGCTCCATCGCCGGGATTATCCGGGAATCTTCCTCCTTCGTGCTGCGGGGCAGCAACGTCAACTGTGCATTCGACATCCCGGAGGATCTGTGGCTGGTCGACATCGACGAGGGGCAGATGAGCCAGGTCATCCAGAATATCATCATCAATGCCCGGCAGGCCATGCCCCAGGGGGGCACAATCAGCATCACATGCCGGAACCGCCCCCCACCCCCCGGCGATCAAGGGCAGAACAACCAGGATTTTATCGAAATCATCATCAGCGACACCGGCACCGGCATTCCGGAAAACTATCTGGACCGGATTTTTGACCCCTATTTCTCTTCAAAGCGGCAGGGCAGCGGCCTGGGGCTCGCCATCTGTCATTCCATCATCCGCAACCATGACGGGCAGATCGGCGTCACCTCGATCCCGGGCCAGGGGGCAACCTTCACCATCCTGCTGCCGGCCTGCCGGAAACCGCTCTACAGCGTCCTGCAGGAACACGATGCTGAGCTGCCGGCCATGAAGGCCAGGGTCCTGGTGATGGATGACGAAGAGATCATCAGAAGCGTCGTGGAAAGCATGCTCAAACATGTGGACTGTCAGGTGGAGCTGGCCGAAACCGGCGAGGAGGCGATAGCGCGGTATAAAGCGGCGCGGGAAGCAGGGGAACCGATCGACGTCATCATCATGGACCTGACCATCCGCGGCGGCATGGGCGGGCAGGAAACGGTCAAAAAAATTCTGGAAATCGATAGCGGGGCAAAGGTCATCGTCTCCAGCGGTTACTCCAATGACCCCATCATGGCCAACTACCGCGATTACGGCTTCTGCGCCGCGATCAGCAAACCGTTTCAGCTGCAGGACCTGCTGCGCGCCCTGCAGAAGGCGTTGTCAGGTGACGCGGCAAGCCCGTGATCGGCTATTTCAGAACATTATCAGCGGCGGCATCCTCCAGAAAACAGTACGGGTCCCTGTCGCTGAATACGTCCAGGCCGAAGCCGTGCACCACCGCCAGACAGCCGCCGCACACCGGCCTGATCGGGCAGGCGGCGCA
>JACQYM010000221.1 GCA_016208225.1 Deltaproteobacteria bacterium
ATTTTATCAGGCCGGCAAGCGGGTCGATGCGGTGTACCAGAAGGTGCAGGTTGCCCCGCAGGGCATGCTTTCTTTTGCCACTGAAAGCAAAGAGGATTTCCTGGCCAGGATGAACAGCCTGATCAGCGGGCATGGTCTGGATATCCGATATGGCCATGAATGCCATAAAATTCTGGTCAATGGCGATACCTTTCACATCTTTACCTCCGGCGGATTGCAGCTGGAGGCAGATATCCTGGTTGCGGCCATCGGTATTTTCGGCCGGCCTGTCAGGCCCACCTACCCCATTCCCAAGGAGATACGCCACAATGTCCTGTTTTCTCTGCCCAGGGAGACGCCGATCGGCAAGGATATACTGGTGGTGGGCGGCGGAGATTCAGCGGCCGAGGCCGCCTGTTTTCTCTGTCGGCAAAACAGGGTGACCCTCTCCTACCGCCGGGCCAATTTTTTTCGGGTCAATGAAATAAACATGTGCACCTTGAACGGCTATTGCTGCGAGGGCAAGGTGCATACCAAGCTTGCCTCCGATATTGAGGCCGTGGAACCGGAAGGCGAGCGCATCAAGGTGCTGTTCAAGGACGACAGCCCCATGAGTTTTGACCTGCTCTTTTATTTCCTGGGCGGTTCCACGCCCCAGGTTTTTCTGGAAGGTGCCGGGGTCCGATTCAACGGCAAAAGACCGCAGACGGATGAAAGCGGTGAAACCAATATTCCCCGGCTTTTTCTGGCCGGGGATCTGACCCTGGACAAAGGCTCGATCATGGGGGCCTTCAATTCGGCGTACCGGGTCAGGAACGGAATTATAAGCCGTTATCGGGATCTGATCACTGCATCATGAGGAGTTTACGCCGGCGATGCCGGTTTGAGATCCGGCTTCCCTGGTTGTCTGTTGTTGGAAATGGATGAATTTGAAACTCAAACGAAAAGGAGACAATGACATGGAAACAAAAGTTCAATGGCAAAGCGAGATGGAGAAGGCCCGGCAGTGGGCCAGGTCCGAAAATAAGCCGCTGTTTCTGGATTTTTTCAACCCGCAGTGAATTGGCTGCCAGCAAATGGATGCAGTTACGTATCCTAATGTAAAAGTTGCCGAATTCATTAATAAAAATATGATTCCCGTGCGGGTGCCCTCGGATGCGAAGCCGTTGTCGGTGGATTTCAACGTCAATTGGACCCCCACTCTCATCACGCTGGGGCCTGACGGCAGGGAGCATCACCGGACCCTGGGGTTTCTTGCCCCGGAGGAACTGATCCCTTCCCTGATGCTGGGTATGGCCAAGGTGCATTTCGACTCCGGTCGATTCGAAGAGGCCCTTGCCGGTCTGGCGGCGCTGCTGGCGGAATATCCGAAAAGCGACGCCGCGCCCGAGGCCATTTATCTGCGGGGGGTCAACCGGTATAAAAACACCCACGATGCCAAACCCCTCAAAGAGGCATATGAACAGCTGCTGGCGGAACACGCCTCCAGTGAATGGACCAAAAGGGCCTATCCGTACCGGCTGCTGTAAACAGATGGAAGGGACTCGGGCCCCTTATGTCGCAAGCGGCACAATGAACCATGAAAGTCCCGCGGCCGTAGGCGCCGGCCATGCCGGCGATAATGATTTTTGCATGTAACTCACTGTAATCTCGTACAATTCAACAACTCAGAAAGTTGATTAATCATGTAAAGGAGATTTGTTATGTGGCAAGTCGATGTGGACAAAGACAAATGCAGCGGCGATGAAGAATGCGTGAACGCCTGTCCGGCCCAGGTGTTTGAAATGGTGGACGGTAAATCAGAGCCGGTGAATATGGAGGAATGTCTCGGCTGTGAGACATGTATCGAGGTATGTCCTGAGGATGCCATAACCGTCACCGAGGTATGACCCATGCATATCTGTGTGTAACCACGGAGTGCGCAGAGGTGCTCAGGACATCGAATGAGCTGCTCCGCGCGCTCCCTGCTTCATCCATGCTGTCTGTCCCCCGAGGTACGGCACATGCGACCCTGCGGAGGCTTGCATGACAGGCATGAGGAGATTTACTGAGAAAATGGTCACGATCTATCGTTGTAAAATTTGCGGGGAAGCGCATCTCATGAACAGCAAACCTTCCCACTGCCCCTTTTGCGGGGCGCATGGGAGCTGGCTGGTTGAGGCGCAGGATTATTTTGGAGCCCAACTTGGCGAGCTGTCGGAGGGGTCAAGGAAAAATCTTATTTTTACCTATGAACTGGAGGTGCGGGCCGCAAGAATCTATCACTGCATCAGCAGGAAAAGCGATGACCGGTTCATGCAGGGCATGTTCAAGGCGATTGCCAAGGTGGAACTGGAACATGCGGAACTGGTCGGCAAACTCATCGGCCAGGACCCGGGCTGCGAAATTCCCTATCTGGAAAACCTGTGCAGCAAAGACAGGAAGGAATCCTTGCAGATCACCGGAAAACTTGAGGCAGGGGCCATCGACCATTACACGAAGTTCCTGCATGAGGCCATTGAGCCCAGGGTGCAGTCTGTTTTTCAGGCCCTGCTCGAGGCGGAAAATGATCATTTGGCACTGGTGAAGGCAAACTTAAAAACAGATAACCCCGGAGGGTCAGGATGAATATCTATGCGTTTGCAATGCAGATGGAAAAAGACGGCGAGAACTATTATCGGCAGCTGGCGGAGCAAAGCCGATCAGCCGGATTGAAAAAAATATTTGTCATGCTGGCCAATGAAGAGGTGAAGCACTATCAGGTGGTGGAGCTGCTGAGCAGGAAATCCGGCGCCCCGCAGCTGGCGGAAACAAAGGTGCTGGAAAATGTCAAAAATATTTTTGTCGAGATGAGGGAAACCAGGGAGGAATTGTTCATCGACACCACGGAAGATGTGCAGAGCTACCGCAAGGCCGGCGGCCTTGAGGAAGAGAGCCGGAAGTTTTACCAGGAAAAAGCCGGCCAGGCGGAAAGCGACACGGAGCGGAAAATCCTGCTGCAATTGGCCCGGGAAGAGGCGAACCATCTGCGCATCATGGAAAATATTATCGAGTTCGTCTCCAGGCCGGAATCAGGCCGCTGGTTGGAAAATGCGGAATGGTATCATCTGGACGAGTATTAGGGGAAGGCAAGAGGCAAAATGCAGGAGGCAAAAGGCAATAGGCAAGAGGCAAAAGGAGGGTGGCTAATCCCTCTTGCCTCCTGCCGCGAAAAGGAGTAAACAAATGGGGATTTTTCCTCCATGGAAATATCAGGCATAACCCCTTAACCCCTATCTGCCTGAAACCCCAGTGGAATAAAAATGAAACAGATGACTGAACAGCACCCTCAAAGCAAATGATAAAAGAATTGCCCATCTCGTATCGCAGTATCATCATGCTCCTCTTTGTCCTGACCGGGCTCTATCTGTGCAGTCTGCACAGTTTCCTGCTGTTTCACAGCCTGGTCGAGCTGTTCAGCATCGCCGTGGCGGGCGGCATCTTCATGCTGGCCTGGAACGCACGCGCTATCATGCGCAACAATTACTTCCTCTTTCTCGGCATTTCCTACTTTTTTGTCGGCATACTCGGTCTGTTTCACATCCTCTCCTACAAAGGCATGGGGATTTTTGAGGGCGACGAGGCCAACATGGCGACGCAGTTCTGGGTGGGGGCCCGATATATCGAGGCATGTTCCCTGCTGGTCGCACCCCTGTTTTTCACCAGAAAACTGCGGCCGGTCTGGACCAGCATTCTTTTTTCTTTACTCACCGCCGCCTTGATCTGGATGGTTTTCAACGGGTTTTTCCCGGCCTGCTACGTGGCAGAGCAGGGGCTCACTCTATTTAAGAAGAGCAGCGAATACTTCATCTCCCTGATCCTGTTCGGCTCCCTGTTCATGATTTATACCAGGCGGCATCTGCTTGACGTCAAGCTTCTCATTCTGATTGCCGCGGCCATCCTCTTTACCATCATTGCCGAACTTGCCTTTGCCAGCTATGTCAGCGTTTATGGGAAAATGAATATTTTCGGCCATCTGTTCAGATTCGTCTCCTTCTACCTGATCTACAAGGCAATTATTGAGACCGGCCTGAAAAAACCGTATGAACTGCTGTTTGCCGATCTGAAAAAAAGCGAGGAAATGCTCAGAAAGAGTGAGCAGGAATTTCGTGCCATGTTTGAACTGTCAGCCGTGGGTATGGTCCAGGCCGACCCGGCGACAGATCATTTTGTCCGGGTGAATGACCGGTTCTGCCGGATCACCGGTTTTAGCGCGGACGAGCTGCTCGGCATGTCATCCACCGACCTCACCTGCCCTGAAGACCGGGACCGGGACAGGGAAAGCGTGCAGCGGGTGCTGCGCGGGGAAGCCGAAACATGGTCGAGTGAGACCCGTTACCGACGCAAGGATGGGGCCGTCATCTGGGTCAAGGTCACCGGAACCGCCTTTTGTGCGCAGGATGATCAGCAGCGCAGAATTTCGGCCATCATTGCGGACATTACCGAACGGAAAACAGCCGAGCAGGCCCTGAGAGACAGTGAAAAAAAATATCGGCTGCTCTTTGAGAACATGCTGAACGGCTTTGCCTATCATAGGATCGTTGTTGATGAACGGAATGTTCCGGTTGATTATATCTTCCTGGAGGTGAACAGCGCCTTTGAGGAGAAGACCGGCCTGGTCAGGGACGACCTCATCGGCAGACGGGTGACCGAGGTGCTGCCCCATATCCGTGAGGATGATTTCGACTGGATCGGCGTTTACGGCAAGGTGGCCCTGACCGGCGAGGCCGTCTCTTTTGACCAGTACGTCCCCAGGCTGGAGAAATGGTTTTCCATCGCGGCCTACAGCCCGGAACAGGATTATTTTGCCATTGTTCTCAGGGACATTACCCAGCACAAACAGGCCGAGCGCAAACTGCGCCGGAGCGAATGGCGTTTCAAGGGCACTTTTGAGAATGCGGCGGTGGGTTTTGCCCAGGTCAGTCTGGAAGGGCGCTGGCTCGATGTCAACACCAAGCTGTGTGAGATCTTCGGCTACAGCCGGGAGGAGCTGCTGCAGAAGAGCCTGGAGGAAATCACCCACCCCGGCGACCTGGAGGAGGACAATGCCCAGGCCAGCCGTCTGGCCTGCGGCCGGATTGATCATTACTCCCTGGAAAAACGATACCTGCACAAGGATGG